>NNSL01000011.1 GCA_003123965.1 Balneolaceae bacterium SMO_bin1 | reverse complement strand
ATCCTCAATGGGCGCCGGTTATCCGGGTGATAGGCCGTTACGGTATGCAGCCCTTCTTCGACTACAAATTGGAGAACATCACCAGGCTGAATCTTGACAACAACCGGTTCAAATCGTGCATCCAGGTCCGTGCCTTTCACTGCAATCGTAACGGTATCCGTTCGTTGAGTTTGACCGTTAACGGCCTTAGCCTCTTCAACGAAAAAGCAGAGAATTATTGCTATGAAAGCAAGTTTCTTCATTGCTGGGTTTTATCATTAATGATGGCCATAATCTCGTCAGCGGCTTCATCCATGGGTTGCCCCAGGCCTTCAACACGCATTGCAATCCGTCCCTGTTTGTCCAGCACGGTAACCAAGTTAGTATGAGCGTAGTGCCCGTCACTTTTCTTGGTATACTGCACGCCCAGCATCATCGCAAGGCTTCGTACATTTGTCTGCTTGGCGGTCATAAAGTGCCAGCCGGGAATATTCAGCTGCTCGTATTCAGCGTACTCATGTAGTACTTCCGGGGTATCATTCTCAGTATCAAAAGTAATAGCCAGTACATTGACCGATTCACGCGTTGACTCATCAAGTGAGCTGTACAGTCGCCACGCATCTTTAATTAAAATGGGGCATACCTGCGTGCAGTTGCCGTAAAACATCACTACAATTACTGGTTCACCGGTAAAGTCTTTCAGTGAAAAGGTATCGCCCCGGTGATCGGTCCACTCGGCCTCCAGGTGATATAGTGAGTGCTCTGAGTTAACATCACCGGCTTTGAGCGTATTATCACCCTGATGATGGTGCTGCGCCGTTGTGCCCACTGCCCAGCCAAGCATTAATATTGTTATAAGTAGCGTTTTCATTGTTCTGACTTTTCAGTTATAAGATCTTTTTCTGTATCATAAGCACATCGGAAACCCATTGCGGCTGTCGCACTTTTAGGGCTGTAGCTCATGCGGGTGATGTACCGGATAGAAGCAGCGTAGCTGTAAGCGTTGCCCAGTTGCTGCATGCGTCCCACAGTGCCGCAATCCAGTGATAGATCATCGGCAACGGGCGGCTTAAAATCTTGCACCCATTCCATAATCAAGCCGAATTGATCTTGCACGCCGTGGCGGGTTTCAATTCCCGTAGAGCCAACCTCAGCCGGGTTATTTATATCTACGCTTGAGTACCAGCGCATCAATTTGGAAGCAAATTGGCTCGCTTCTTCCGGTGATTCAAAATCCATGAGCTGAGCAGAGTATTCCCATTCGTTCAGGGTGGGAAGGCGTCCGCCGGCCCATTGGCAGTAAGCATTTGCAGCAAACCACGAGACGTGGGTTACGGGGCGGTTTTTCCCGATAGATTCATAATTGGGACTGGCGCCCTGCCAGCGTTCTAAATATTCTTTATTGGCAAAAACAGCGGGTACTTCATTGCGCTGCCATTGCTTATTCTCTGCTATAAAGTCGGCAAACTGCTCGTTGGTGATGGCCGTGATGTCCAAGTAGAAAGAATTGACAGTAATGGGTTCGCCCTTAACTTCGGGCATTACGGAATGAAAAGATCCCGACGGAACCAGCACCTGTCCCGGCTGAGCCTCAGCTGAGGAGATCAGCCCGAGAGTAAGTGCAAGCACTGCCATAATGAGTGCTTTGCCAGGTGCTATGTTCATCAGGAGTTTCATTAGTTAGTTATTATCAGTTAGTATGAAGTTTATTCAGCTTTCGATTAATGGTGTTACTTACGCGGCCCGGCTTTGAGCGTACCGGTTGCACCTTTTTCTGCATCAGCAAATTCGTGGTCGATGAGGATGTATTTGCCTTCCTCAGGCACGATCATGTCGATGGTTGCAGAGCTGGAAGCTCCAAGCAGTACCGTCTGCATTCCGCGCATTTCATTGAAGGGGTGCCCTTCCAACCAAACACGGTCAAAAATGCCACCAATTACGTGGAAGCTGGATGTTCCGCTCGGTCCGTTGTTGGATACGTGGAGGCGAACGCGTTCACCAGCATTGGCCTTCAGCGGCTGGTCGTGAAGCACGGTTTGGTGTCCGTTAAACACAACGTGCGATGGATTTCGGTTCTGCGCAGCCTGGAAATCGTACTCGTACAAATCACCTGAGCCTTTCTGTAGATAATATTCGGATTGTACGATTACATATTCGCGATCTACTTTTTCATCTGTTGGATAGCCGTCTTTAGGAGATACAACTACAACACCATGCTGACCCATGGCCGTGTGCATCAATACACTTGGCGTTCCGCAGTGATAGATGTAGGTACCGGCATAGTTGGCAACCCAGTCGAATTTGATGGACTGACCCGGTGCAATGGTTCGCCATTTATCATCTTTAGCTACCGTTCCCGCATGAAAGTCCATGGAGTGGGGCATCGGCATGGAGGCTTTTTCGGCCTTCATATAGTTATTTTCGGCCACCTGTTGCATGAAGGGAGATCCCTCTTTGGTCGGCTGCGTAATCGTCACTTCTTCATTAGACCGGTTCTTCATGGTGAAGGTGATGCGGTCGCCTTCTTTCACGTGAAGGACCGGACCGGGCACCGTACCGCCGAATGTCCAGGCTCGGTACCGAACGCCGTCGGCCACTTCAATATCCATCGCCAGGATGTCAATGCGGACATCATGCGTTTTGTTACCTTCATAATTAAGTGGCGAAAGATTGGGTAAGAGGGTGAGATGTTCACCGACAACGGGCGGGCCGTCGTAATCTTCGGTAAAGACTTCAGCTTCCGGCATACCGAACGTCATGCCGTCTAATGTATATTCATCGGTTTGAGCATGCGCCAGGTTGGCAAAGCCCAAAATTAACAACCCAAGTATTAGATGAAAACTAAGTTTTGGAATATTCATAATGATGGAGTTTGTGGTGTAGTATTTAATTTAAGACAAGTTTGTCTTTTATTGTTTGTCAGTATAGCTGCAATGGCCGTGCCAAAGATTGCAATGTGGCTGAAATCAGCAGAAAAAGACCTATATGGCTGTATGTGCGGGCGATTTCACCATTACCATTACTGTTGGCATGCAGAGTTGCAAGAGGGCGGGTTTGAATACTTGCATTATTGCAAGGGTTGTAGAGAAGATTTTGGTAAAATTAGTTATAGAGAGGTTAGCGATAGAATTTTACTAAAAAAGCAATGGAGTGTTCAGGAAAGGAGCACGCAATAAACCTTCCAGCAAAAATGAGGAAAGGACGGAGAACTGGGCAATGCAACCCTACTTAATTATGCAGTACCAAGACGCAAAAAGTACCGATTTGTAGTGTAAGTCAATGCATTTAAAAGAACCGAGGCAGTATAATGCTTCTTAAATTAATTGAACGCTCATATGCAATATGTCTTTCTGCATTCAATAGTTGTATTCATGAATCTACGCCCCAAAATGTAGTAAAAGTTAGTCGTACCTCAATTCAAATTAGCTTTAATGAATGGGCCTCTACTTAGGGCAGTTGAAGTGATTGAGGATTTTTTATACTGCGCTGAGGATATTTGAAGGAGAAAAAA
>NNSL01000340.1 GCA_003123965.1 Balneolaceae bacterium SMO_bin1 | reverse complement strand
GGAAAGATCCATGGATGACTGTCGGGGGCGATACCTACATTCACGATGTAATGCAGCACTGGCAGCTGGAAAATGTGTACGGCCACCGCACGCGGTATCCTAAATTAGAGCTTGATGAGCTGAGTCAGCGAAACCCGGAGCTGGTGCTATTGAGCAGCGAGCCCTATCCGTTTAAGGAAAAGCATATTGAAATAGTGCAGGAGGCGTGCCCGTACGCTCGCGTACTGCCGGTAGAGGGCGAATGGTTTAGTTGGTACGGTTCGCGTATGCTGCAGGCGTTTGAGCAATTAAATGTATGGCGCACGTCTATAACTGAAAGTGAGGAGTGAATCATCCCGCAAATTATTGTACTATTGGTGCATTGCAGACGTTGAATTAAAAATCTGAAATCATTTTGTATGAGATTTAAACTTGTAGTGCTTCTCGTTTTGCTGGGCGCGCTTATTTCTTCCTGCACCACTGTGCGCGAAGTACCTGCCGTAGCGGAGGGTAACTATCAACCCTCAGAAATACCTGCAGACAGTTTGGTAGCGGCTATCCCCGATTACAGCGACACATTTAGTACGGTGAAAGGTAAAGGCAAGGCTATTGTGAGCGAGCCAGAAAACAGTGAGCGCGTAACCCTTCTTTTTTCCAGCAATCGCGAAAAGAGCCTCATCACTATACGTACCAGTATTGGAATAGAGGGTGGGCAGCTGCTCACCGACGGCGATTCGTTACTGGTCTATAATAAGGTTGACAATTTTGCCCGTAAGCTTTCGGTTACCGACGGCAATTTGCAGAGCATAAATAACCTGGCCACGGTGAATATTTTGGACATTCTCAATACACCGGTGTCGGCCGATCAAATAGAGCAGATATGGGAAAATAAAAATACCTACTTGGTTGGATTGCAATCAGGCGCAAGGCTTTACGTAAGCAAAAATGAGATGCTGGTGCAGCAGATTGATCAGCCTTCAACCGGAAATGTACCCTATTCTCAAATAAAATATGCGGGTTATCAGGGCATTGAAGGTCTTAAATTACCGCGCAGAATTACTATCTTTAGTGCGGATAATACGGCAAAAGTAGACTTGCTAATACAGTCGCTGGAGATTAATCCGGAGTTGGGAGAACTTACGATTGACATTCCGGATGATGCCAAAATTTACTATCAATGAAACTATTTAAAATCACATTCTGCATTTTGTTTTGTGGGTTGATAGCCGCGCTGCCAGCCTCGGCGCAGAATTTCCGCCAGCTTCGGGAGACCATACTGCAGCAGCAGGCCGAAACCCGGTCGGAAATTGAGGAGATTGACGCACTCATCAACCGTTACCAGCGCCGGCTGAATGAAGCAGAGCGTGAATACGAGAAGATTTTTGAACAATATGAAAACCTGCAGAAGCTGCTTGCACTGCAGAAACAGAAATTAAGATCGCTGCAGCAGGAACAACAGCAGATTAATGCCGAAATAGCGGTTACTGAACGCAAGCTTGAGCAGCAGCAAGAGCGATTGGAGCAGCTCATTGAAGACTATAAAGAAACCATGCGCTATTTATATAAGCACGGCCGAACATCACAAATGGCGCTTATTTTGTCTTCCGAATCGGTGAACCAAATGATGGTGCGAAATTACTACCTGAAGGAGTTTGAAGACTATCGCGAGCAGCAGGCCGCCGATATTCGACAAACCCAAGAAGACCTAAAACAGAGTCAGGTTCAATTAGACAGCGCAGCTGCCAGAAATGATGAACTGCTGGCCGAAATTGAAGCAGAAAAGGAAAGTCTTGAAAAGCGTACTCAGCAGCAGCAGGCCAATGTGAAGCTACTGCGGCAGGACAAAGAAAAATACGAGCGTATGTTGGCTGAGGAACGCAAAAACAGGCAGGAGTTTCAAGAAACCTTAGCCCAGTTGGAAGAAGATTTGCGCGAAGCCGAGGAGATGCGCCGCCGGCAAGAGGCCGAACAGGCCGCTGAGAATGTTGCTTCAGCTGGCGATGCAAGCGCTTCTGAGATGGAAGCCGATGCCGCTGCTGAAGCCACGGGAAGTGCCAATGTGAACTACTCTGGTGAGGCCGGCTTTTTCAGTGATGCTGAAATGGCCAGTATTGAGGATTCGTTTTCCTCGCTGAAAGGAGAGCTGCCCTGGCCTGTTGAGAGCAGCACTATTGCGGAACACTTCGGCCAACGACGACACCCGGTATACGGTACGGTTACGGAAAATCTCGGTATTGAAATTGTAACGCAGCCGCGTGAAGAAGTACGGGTTGTGCACGATGGGTTCGTATTTGCTGTGCAGCCTTTGGCCGGTTTTGGTGATGTAGTATTTGTAAAGCACGGCAAGTTCATCACCGCCTATGGTAATCTCAGTCGGGTTACCGTGCGTAAAGATACGATTCTTGAACAGGGCGATCTGGTGGGGTATTCCGGCGATCAAAATTCGGCACTTGGCGAATCGGTGTTCTTTATGCTTCGCTCGGGCAGCCAGAATGTTGACCCCGAGAGCTGGATCAAAAATAAATGATCAATCAGAACTAGCTCGATTGGAAGCCGAAAGCAGAGTTCGTATTTTCTGGAAAAATTACAAAACACTCTTTTTATGTTAAATCATTGGCAACGGGTTGCCGCGTATTTCACGGGATGCCTTGTTATGGGGCTGGCTATTGTGGTCTTTACAAACAGTTTTTTCCAATATGCCGCAGCGCCGGGCACCCAAGGCTATCTTACACTTTTCGGTTTTGGACTGGTGTTCCTGAATCTTGGTTTTGCCGTCAACCGCCGTTTTATGCTTAAATCAGATCATTCTGCGGCATATAATTACATTTTTTCTTTGATGATTGCTGCCCCCACATTGATCTGGGTTTTCACTAAAGACGAAGGGCTGGGTGACTCGCTTCTCACTTTTTCTCTTACGGTTTTATTTTCTGCCTTGCTGGGCACCTATTTTGGGATTCGTCGCGGCATTGCCCGCCGCCACCAATACTGGAAAACCCGTGCTGAGCACGAGGACCAGGATATGCCAGAAGACTTAAAGCGCCCGCATGATAATTTGAGCAAAAACTAAGCAGTTTTTATTCCCGCTAATATAACGTCTGGATGCCTTCAGCTTTCTTTTTGCATCTGGTAATTATGGGTTGATGCGGCATAAAAAGCTTTTACATCAACAGTGTCGCATATTTATTATTCTTTAAAGGCATCCTAAATAAACCTATTTCGTATGAACCGGACCTCCTTCATTTCTTCTCTGTTTCTATTTCTCTTCATTCTTTCCCTTAATGTGCAAGCCCAGCCCGACCGTGTTACTGGCGAAACATTTGCCACGCGCTCCGAGGTTGTTGCCCAAAACGGCATGGTGGCAACGAGTCAACCCATAGCCACGCAAATTGGGCTGCAGGTTTTGCAAGATGGCGGCAATGCTATTGATGCAGCCATTGCGGCAAATGCGGCGCTTGGGCTGATGGAACCGACGGGAAGCGGCATTGGCGGCGATTTATTTGCCATTGTTTGGTC
>NNSL01000010.1 GCA_003123965.1 Balneolaceae bacterium SMO_bin1 | reverse complement strand
ATACCGGCTGCATCGACCCCCGGGGTGTGCGGGAATTGCTGCGTTACGCCTTTGTTACCACTAGCCGAAATGGGCATCTTTGTAGTTTAGTGCCGAGTAGTGCACTTCAATAAGTACATCGTGATTGGGCAGCTGGTTGGTGCTGCGCTCTTGAATGGAACGGTTATAGTCGCCGTCGGAGGTTTCTTCTACCACCAGCGCATTAAATGTGTCAGGCATATAACAAAAAGTTAAAACGTATTAAATCTTGGTTTCTGGCGGTAATTTGTAGATTTTTAAGGGCTAATTAAAATGCAATTTAATCTGTTGTTTTACTGGTTCGATATTTTTGGTGTGGTGGTATTCGCAATTACAGGTTCGCTGGCTGCGGGTAAAAAGAGGCTGGATCTGTTTGGTGCATTGGTCCTGGCCCTGGTTACGGCGCTGGGCGGCGGAACCTTGCGCGACGTAGTGCTGGGTAATGATCCCATATTCTGGATTAAGGATTTAACCTATATTTATTTTGTTGCTGCCACGGCGCTTATCGTTTTTGTTATAGCTCGTTACCGCAAAATACCCGAGCGCACTTTGCTTTTCGCTGATGCTTTTGGGCTGGCTGTGTTCAGTGTTCTTGGCGCGCAGGTGGCATTGCAGGAAGGTCCCCCTGCCGTAGTGGCTATTATCATGGGCATGTTGACGGGCGTAGCCGGAGGTATTATTCGGGATGTACTCACCAATGAGATTCCGCTCATCCTTCGGCAGGAAATTTATGCCACGGCAGCGCTCGCTGGGGCAACCGCATATATTATACTGAGCGCTTTTTATTCGTCCAGCCAGTTTAATTTGGCAGTTGCAGCTTTAGTTACCCTGGCGCTACGGCTTGCAGCAATAAAGTGGAAGTTTTCACTTCCCGTATTTTTAACTAATCAGGATAAATACTAACATGAATGTTAATTTTTAAAAGAAAGATGTAATGGAAAACGAACAAACCCAGCAAAAGCTTGCCGTTCTTATTGATGCCGATAACGCCCAGGCTTCGATTATTGAGGAACTACTTGCAGAAATTGCAAAATACGGCACCGCCAGCGTAAAGCGCATTTATGGTGATTGGACCAGCCGGTACCTTAAAAGCTGGAAGGAGGTATTGCTGCAGTATTCCATTCAGCCCATTCAGCAATTCGGCTATACGCAGGGAAAAAATGCCACCGACAGCGCCCTGATTATTGACGCCATGGACCTGCTTTATACCGAAGAATTTGACGGCTTTTGCCTGGTCTCCAGCGACAGCGATTTCACAAAGTTGGCGGCGCGCCTGCGTGAATCGGGGCTGGTAGTATATGGTTTCGGTGAGCGTAAAACTCCGGACGCTTTTGTGGCAGCCTGCGACAAGTTTATTTTTACCGAAGTATTGCAACAAAGCGGAGAGGAAGAGCAGCGCAATATTCGAAAGAAATCAACGCGGCAGCTTAAGCAAGATACCAAGCTGGTAAACTTGCTGCGTAATGCGGTTGAGGCTGCTTCTGATGAAAGCAACTGGGCGCACTTGGGTCCGGTAGGCAGCTACATGGCCAAGAAATCTTCAGAGTTTGATCCGCGCAATTATGGTTACGAAAAGCTTGGTGAACTTGTAGAAGCTACCGGGTTATTTGAGATGGAGCGCCGCTCGGCTAATGGCGGCCATTCTAAGGTGATTTACATTAAAGACAAACGAAAATAAGACTCCTTAACAAATTCAATACGCTATGAAATTCTATGTATCTATAGTGAGCGTTGCCCTTGTGATGATGTCTTGTCAGTCGCCGGAAACAACCGATAGTGCGGCGAGCAGCATCACCGAACAAAGCCTGATGCAGCCGATTGATACGCTTGCATCTGACGCCTTTGAAGGCCGGGGAACCGGAACCCCCGGACAGACAAAAACCGTCAATTATCTGGTCTCAAAAATGGAGGAATATGGATTGCAGGGCGGAATGAATGACGGCAGCTACGTGCAGGATGTTCCGTTGGTAGGTCAGCAGACCGATTCAAGCGCGACACTGTCCATCACCCGTAATGGCCAGCCGGTACACACCTTTGATTATAAAACAGATTTTATGGCTTGGCCGGCCAATATGAGTGAAGAGGTGCAGGTAGAGGGCGCCGATCTGGTGTATGTTGGTTACGGCATCCAGGCTCCGGAAGAAAACTGGGATGATTTTAAGGAAGCGGACGTAAAGGGAAAAATTCTTGTAGTGAAAAATAACGATCCTTCCGCCAGTGACACCTTATTTGCAGGGAACACCCGGCTCTATTACGGTCGCTACGATTATAAGTACGAAAAAGCACGCGAAATGGGGGCCGCCGGCATACTTATTATTCATACAACACCCAGCGCAGGATACGGCTGGAACGTGGTTTCGAACAGCTGGAGCAGCGAACAGTTTTACCTACGCGGTAATGACGAAGCCGAGCAGGGAGCCACCAAATTTAACGGGTGGCTGACCAAACAAGCCAGTGCCGCTTTATTTGAAAGCGCCGGGTTGAACCTGGAGGATCAGCTGGAAGCAGCAGAAAACACCGATTTTAAACCGGTACCGCTCGAGGGTCTGAAACTGGATGTGAATCTGCAGGCCGACTACCGTAATATTGAATCGCAAAATGTGCTGGCCGCCGTTCGCGGATCAGATGCCAGTTTAAATGATGAATACCTTATTTACACCGCGCACTACGATCATCTGGGTATTACCGAGCCGGTGCAGGGCGATTCCATTAACAACGGTGCGCTGGATAATGCCGCCGGCGTAAGTGCGGTGCTGAATATTGCGCAGCAGTTCAAGAAAGTTCAGCCTGATATGAAACGCAGCGTGCTGTTTCTGCTGGTAGGGGCTGAGGAAAAAGGATTACTGGGATCAAAATATTGGGCGAATCACCCTACGGTACGGCCCGGTAACGTTACGGGCAACATCAACCTTGACGGCATGAATGTGTACGGCAAAACCAATGATTTAGTGCTGATTGGCTACGGCCGCAATTCGGTGAGTGATGTAATTGAGAACCTGGCCGAGGAGCAGGGCCGTACCGTAAAACCCGATCCCCATCCCGATCGCGGCTACTTTTATCGCTCTGATCATTTTCCACTGGCAAAGCAGGGTATTCCGGCCGTTTTCCCGAATGCCGGCACCGACTTTGTGGACAAGCCGGAGGGTTATTCTGCAACTATCGACAGTCTGCAACAGGCGAATTATCACACCGTGAATGATGAAGTGAATCAGTACTGGGACTTAAGCGGTATGGTGCAGGATACGCGGTTGTTCTTCACAGCGGGCTATCAAATAGTGAATGCCGATTCTATGCAGACGTGGGGACAAAGGCGATGAATTTCAGCAAGCCCGGCAACAAAGCCTTGATGAAGTAAAATGACTCAGGGGGGAGCTTAGTTATGTTTACTTCTACTTATATTGCAGCGGCTATACAGATGAACAGCGGCACTGATCTGGAGGATAACTTAGATCAGGCGTACGGGTTTATTAAGCGAGCA
>NNSL01000216.1 GCA_003123965.1 Balneolaceae bacterium SMO_bin1 | reverse complement strand
GCCACCGTGCTTTTTTATAAGTGTTTGCATGCTGCGAAGGCAAGTAAAACGGGTGGCCGGAGCCCTGCTGATACTGATTTACATTTTCTTTTTTGCGGGCAATTTTTACTTCTGATACAGTCGCCAGCTGCAAATCATTTTACTCTTTTGGGATTCCGCAATTGTCTGTTAAATTACTTTTTCCAGATAAATCAAAGCAAATACCATCATGAATCAAGGACACGTTGAATCCGGCGAAGTAATTAACCTCGAAACCCTGAAAGGCGACATGGATGTGGATGCCTCGTACGCCTTGGTGAAAACCAAAGATATGGAGGTCATTCGGATGGCGCTCCCCAAAGGCAAAGAAATTACCGAGCACAGCGTGAAGGGTGAAATGTCCATTCAATGCCTGAAAGGAAATATTCGCTTCCGTGTTGGAAATGTTATACGTAACCTTTCCGCTGACGACTGGATGTTTCTGGAGCGCGAACAGGTATTTTCATACACCGTTACCTCCAACACCATTTTACTGGTTACTATTCTGTTTGCTACCAACGAATCTTAAAGCATTTCTTTACTCTGCTGCCATCGGTAACTGCTTGCGAGTCTGCAGCTTGCTGATGGTGTGCAGTGTTTTTAACACTGAATCTGGTGTGACAGAAATGGTATCAATCCCGTTTGAAACCAGAAATTCAGCAAAATCGGGAAAGTCCGACGGCCCCTGTCCACATATGCCCACCTTTTTACCTTTTTTGCGGGCTTTTTCCAGCAGCATCAAAATCAACTGCTTCACCGCATCATTTCGCTCATCATAGACATGCGCTACCAGCGATGAATCCCGGTCCAGGCCAAGAGTAAGCTGCGTTAAATCATTAGAGCCGATGGAAAATCCGTCAACAAAATCGGCAAACTCATCAGCAAGCAAAATATTTGACGGCAGTTCCGCCATCAGGTATACTTCCAACCCGTTTTCACCCCGTGCTAATCCGTACGATTTCATTGTTTGCAGCACTTTTTGCAGCTCCTCCGGTGTACGGCAAAACGGAATCATCACCGTGATATTTGTTAAACCGTAAACATCTCTCACACGACTTATAGCACGGCATTCTAGCCCAAAAGCTTCTTTAAATTTCTCGGCATAATACCGGGAGGCACCCCGCCAGCCGATCATAGGATTTTCTTCCTCGGGCTCAAAATATCGGCCGCCCAGCAAAGTGCGGTATTCGTTTGATTTAAAATCTGAAAATCGCACAATTACACGCTTGGGATAAAAGGCTGCACCGATATGGGCAATCCCATACGATAGCTTTTTAATGAAAAAGTCGGCCTCATTCTCGTATCCATGGGTTAGCTCTTCTATCTTTTGGGTAAGCTGTTCATCACCAATTTCTTTGTGATGCAATAATGCCAACGGATGCACTTTTATATAGTTACTGATGATAAATTCCTCGCGAGCCAAACCCACACCGGCATTCGGTATTCGGCTAAAATTGAAGGCCATATCCGGTGAGGCTACATTCATCATTATGGGTGTATTGATTTGCGGCAGCCCTGATAACTCGTGGGTAACCTCTTCATAATCAACCATACCTTCATATACCTTGCCCGCACTGCCCTCGGCGCATGATACCGTAATCTTCTGGTTATTCTGCAGTTGCTGCGTAGCTCGTTCTGTGCCCACTATAGCAGGAATGCCAAGTTCGCGGGCTACAATGGCAGCGTGGCACGTGCGGCCTCCTTTATTTGTGACTATGGCCGAAGCTTTTTTCATCAAGGGCTCCCAGTCCGGGTCTGTCATTTCGGTGACCAAAACCTGCCCGGTTTCAAAGTCCGCTTCATCCGCTGAACCATCGCGTCCATCGAGAGTGTGTATAATATTCACTTCCCCTGCCCCTATGCGATCACCCACGGCTATGCCTTCCATGATTAGACGTTCAATCCTGTTCTCATCACTTATTTTAAATTCGGTAAGGCTTTGGTGCTTTTTATTAGAATGTACTGTTTCGGGGCGGGCCTGTACAATAAATAACTGTTTTGAAAGCCCGTCATACGCCCATTCCACATCCACCGGGGTCCATCGCTCATTAAGGTTACTGTAATATTGTTCAATCTCTACCACCCATTTGGCAAGTTGCAGTGCAAGGTCATCGGTAAGGCAAAACGTATTCCGTTGTGACTGCTCCAGGCTCAGCTTCTTTGTCAGTTCATTCGGCTTGCTGCCATAAGCCAGCTTATGGGTTTTATTTCCAAGCTTTTTCTCAATAATAGCTGGTTTTCCTTTAGCCAGAGTCGGCTTAAAAATGATAAATTCGTCGGGTGCTATTTCTCCCTGTACCAGCAGCTCACCAAGGCCATATGTTCCATTGATGATAACGACCTTCTCAAATCCGCTTTCGGGATCCAGAGAAAATGATACCCCGGATGCACCAAGATCGGAGCGTACCATTTTTTGCACGCAAACCGATAATTTTGCCTCCATATGAGAAAAACCCGCCGAAGTGCGGTACGAAATTGCACGATCGGTAAAAAGTGATGCAAAACATGCCTTTATGGAATGAATTACATTGTTGTGCCCGCGTACATTCAAAAACGAATCCTGTTGTCCGGCGAACGAAGCGTCGGCAAGGTCTTCGGTTGTGGCTGACGAGCGAACCGCTACATCGGTAGCGTCTTTGCCGTACTGCTGTGATAGCTTTTCATACCTTTTTTCAATGGCAAGACGAAGGTCATCAGGAAAATGGGCCATCAAGAATAATCTGCCGAATTTCAGTACCGGTTTTGCGCAATTGCACCAGATTTTGAACATCCAGCTCATCAATCATTTTTTTTATTGGTTCTACTAAGCCATTATGCTTCAAATATTTATCGTAGGCGTGAACCGTTACAACAAACCCATCAGGCACATTAATACCTCTGTGCGCAAGGTTGCTTATCATTTCTCCAAGTGAGGCATTTTTGCCCCCCACGGTATCAATCATCCCAAGATTCACAGTAGACAGGTCTTGAATCATTATTCTTTTCATGATGGCTCCATTATTTATTTTTTCACATTTTTAGAAACACAATGTTGTGCTTTTCGCGACCTTGTGACTGATCTGAACATCCCCGCACCGTGCAACTCTCACACTTTCTCCATCATCACCAAGGCTTGCTTTTTGAAGTACAAAAACCAAGCCACGGTACCACCCTAACGAAAAATTATCGATTGCATTCACACAGTATTATTTTTAATGTTTTTAGTTCATCGCATTAATAATCTAATCCGCTGCTATGAAAAAAAGACTCCATTCTTTACTGCTTATCCTCTTATTTGCAATCGGAGTGGTTCCTCTTACCGCTCAAGAAAACGGTTCCATTGTTTCCGAAACCAGCTACAGTGGCCTTGAGCTGCGTAACATTGGTCCAGCATTGACCTCCGGGCGTATTGCAGACATTGCTATTCACCCCGAAGACGATAATCTGTGGTATGTTGCAGTAGGTTCCGGCGGGGTTTGGAAAACAACCAATGCCGGCACAACGTGGGATCCCATTTTTGATA
>NNSL01000407.1 GCA_003123965.1 Balneolaceae bacterium SMO_bin1 | reverse complement strand
GTTCATTCAATGCGTTTTCAACCACTAATAATTTATCATGAAACAAGTCAATGCCTATGCAGCGCAGAATCCGGAAGCCGACCTAAAACCATTTGATATCAACCGGCGGGATATTCTGGATGACGACGTGGAGATTGAAATTGAATATTGCGGGGTCTGTCACAGTGATATTCATCAGGTGCGTAATGACTGGAATAACTCCATGTACCCCGTGGTGCCAGGGCATGAAATCATTGGTCGGGTGGTAAAAACCGGCAGCAATGTAAGTAATTTTAGCGAGGGTGATCTCGTTGGCGTGGGCTGCCTGGTGGATTCCTGCCAAACGTGCAGCTCGTGTAAGCAGGATCTGGAGCAATATTGTCTGAATGGAGCTGTACTTACCTATAATGGCGAAGACAAGCATTTGGGTGGGCATACGTTTGGCGGTTATTCCGAGCGTGTAGTGGTTGATAAAGAATTTGTACTAACCATCCCCGAAAATATTGATACCAAAGCAGCCGCGCCGTTGCTTTGTGCCGGCATTACCACGTGGTCGCCACTCAGCAACTGGAATGTGGGCGAAGGCGATAAAGTAGGCGTTATTGGACTTGGCGGCCTGGGACACATGGGGGTAAAATTTGCCGATGCGCTCGGTGCCGAAGTGGTGATGATTACCCGCTCACCCGAAAAGGCAGATGATGCCAAGCGACTGGGCGCAGACGAAGTGCTGATCTCAACCGACGAAGAACAGATGGAAAAACATAAAGGATCATTCAACTTTCTGTTGAATACAATTCCGGTCGGACATGATATGAATCCCTATGTCGGGCTGCTGGGCATTGACGGTACCATGGTGCTGGTTGGTGCGCTTGACATGCTTGACGAATTGCAGGGCGGCGGACTGATTATGGGCCGCAAACGCATTGCCGGTTCGGCTATCGGGGGCATTAAGGAAACGCAGGAGATGCTCGACTTTTGCGGTGAGCATAATATCACATGCGATGTGGAAATGATTGACATTCAAAATATAAACGAGGCTTACGAACGAGTCGTTAATTCTGATGTTAAATATCGATTTGTGATTGATATGGACAGTCTTAAAAACTAAGCGAACAAAAATGGCCGGCTGCTAATATTAGCAGCCGGCCATTTTTATATCTAGTCATTTATGATTTAAGTACTCATTTTACTATTTCTTTTCATAAATGAGATAAATGTAAGCGATTAAGCAGCTCAGCTTACATTTCTATTCAAAATTCAGCCTAAAGATTATTTAAGATAGCCTTCAACCTTTCCCACGATTGGTTACGGGCTTGAACATTTGGGTCATTTTTGGGTGCATCAGGATCATCACCGCGACGCATAAAAGCATGTCCCGCACCTTCATAAATTTCATACTCGTACGTATTATCCGCTTTGTCCATCATTGTTTCGCTATTTTCAATGGTGGCATTTACGCGCTGATCATCACCCCCGTAAAAGCCATATACCGGTGCTTCTATGCGCTGGTACGCTTCGTAATTTTCGGGTCCGGTACCGTAGAATACCAAAGCGGCATTGATGGCATCACCGGCATTAGTGGCGAAACGGAACGACTGGGAGCCGCCCCAGCAGAATCCTGCCACAGCAATTTGCCCATTGCCGGCTTCGATAGATTGCGCATACTCCAGCACATTCATTAGGTCTTGCGTTACCATGTCTCCATCAAGGTTATAAATCGCTTCTCGCGCGGCATCAGATGTCTCGAAGTCGGACGTTTTTTCAATTCCTTCAACGGTATTTGAAATGAGATCTGGCGCTACGGCAATATAACCGGCTTCAGCCAGTTGGTCGGCAAAGCTGCGAGCCCACGCATTAAGTCCGCGATTTTCATGAATTACAATAACGACAGGTGCATTTTCGGATTTTTCCGGGTAGGCAACAAAATTATGCATAGTGCGCCCGCTCGATTCAAGTGTAACCCATTCATGGTGACGAGGGGAATTTTCGAGCTGCTGAACGGCATAATCCTGCGCAAAAAGCGACCCAGAAAGTGCAAACGTAAAGATGAATGTGAGAAATGATTTCAACATAGGTACCTCAACTGGTGTAAGTTTTTATCCCTGTTTTGTATAATTTTATAATCAGCGAAGCATATAACTGATAATCATAGATTCAAACTCTTGGTCCGTTTATTTTCGTTCCTTTTGATTGATTTGGACATGCCACTTCTGTATCAAAGCTCGATTTTGCTTTGTTTATGTTTCCTAATATTATGCAAAATAGTTGAAGGAGTACCTTAGTTAAACTTATTTATAAAGTAATTTCGATATGAAAAGCATTAAAATCGCATTAGTAGTTAGCTTAACTTTTCTTGTTATAGGGTGCGGGCAACATTCTTCAACGGAGG
Source organism: Balneolaceae bacterium SMO_bin1 (assembly GCA_003123965.1). The sequence continues at coordinate 1,154 of NNSL01000407.1, read as the reverse complement.
ATGAAACCGTTCTTTTCGAGATAAATGAACCAAATTACAAAGCAACATTCGCTACCTATAATAATCGATCAAGTGGTTCGGCTGATGGACCGACACTCATACAGCGCAGGGGTGATCTTCAATTTGTTCTGCAAGGATTATATCCTGAAAAGCAGGTAGTGGTAGCCAACGCAAATTCTGATACCACAAAATATATGTTGGAGTTGCGATGGCAGGATTCGGCTGATGCTGAAACAGCGAAGCAAGCCGTACGATCCAGAATTCAGCAAAGTTTAGGTTTCAGCACCAGATCGGATACCGTTGAACAAACTGCCTATATGTTGTCAATATCTGATATGGCAAAGCTACAGAATAACGCGGGAGGTGAAATCACAGATGATGTAGTTCATAATAGTAAACTTGAAGGTAGCAACTGGGATGTGTTTGCCACCTTGCCGCGAATGGCCCAAGAGCTGTCTGAGAAGATAAATCAACCCGTCAACACGAGTGTACAAGACAGCAGCCGGTATCAATTTAAATTGGAAATTAGTGAGGATGTAAGCGCAGTTATTGCCCAGCTCGAAAACAAGTACGGCCTTACCTTAGACGCAAATTCTCAGCCACTTGAACGCATTATCGTATCGGCTGCAAATAATTAAGGTATAGCGCGGGAATTGGTCCCGCGCTATTGGCCAAAAAATTACGCCTCCTCGGCCCACGCCTCGGCATCCTTATACACTTCAGCGAACTCAATTGATTCGCTGTTTGGCCCAAGCGTAGCTTCAAACTCGATTTTATCGTCTTCCTCCCGCTTGATGAGCTCCGTGGCCAGCTTGTTGACAATCTCTTTCTGGATCACGCGTTTCAGCGGACGAGCACCATACACGGGGTCGTAGCCGCGCTCGGCCAACCAGTTTTTCACCGGATCGGTGATGTTGAGTTTAATATTACGTTTGCCGAGCATTTTGTGCACGCGTTTGAGCTGTATATCCACAATGTCGCGAATGTGTTCTTTGCCGAGCGGATGAAACACGATGATATCATCCACGCGGTTCAGGAACTCGGGACGAATTTGCTTCTTGAGCCGGTCCATCAGCTTATCCTGCAACTCGTTGTATACATCATCCGAGAAACTGCCGCCGACTTCCTCAATTTTTTCAGAAATCAGGTGCGAG
>NNSL01000009.1 GCA_003123965.1 Balneolaceae bacterium SMO_bin1 | reverse complement strand
AACCAAAAGTACGCGGGCATGAAGCCTATTGAGTTGATGGAGGCATTCAAGGAAACCGGTTCGGGTATTCCTGTTGAGCGGGCTAAAGAAACACCAAAAGCTCCAATACCGCCAGAGGAGCCCCGCGAAGACGCCGAAGAACTCGCTGCAGAAAACGAAAAAGAGAAAAAAGAACCAGCGACTGAAGAACCTACGCCGGCGGCCCCAGAAACAGAACCAGCACAACCTGTGGAAGAATCTCCAAATGAGCAGCATAAGGAGCCCGAGGCGGAACCCGTAACTGCTTCCACAGAAGCGGAACCGGACAAGACGGAAACCAAGCCCGAATCTCCCCAAAAGCCAAAGTCGGATCAGCCCAAGAAAAAATATCGCAAAGAACCGGCCTTTGCAGGACGTAAAAACAACAAATGGGGCACCGTATTTTTGGCAGCTGTAGTTATTATTGGAATTCTTGCTGTTGGATGGGGCCTTTATGATTCAGGTATTATAAATACCTCAGATGGAGGAGAATGGCAGCCGCAAGATTCTGTTGCTGTTACCTCTGTGCCGTCAACATCACCTTCGTTAGCTGATACAGGGGCTTCAGAGAACAATATCGAAGCCATGGAACAGAACGGCGCAGAAAATGTATCATCCAATGGCAGCAGCGGAACCTATGGATTAATGGGTGCTGTTAGTGAAGAAGGTCGCAATGGGTATACCATTGTATTGCACTCGTTTAGGTTACGGTCTACCGTGCAGGAAATTGCAGATAGCCTGGATCAGCAAAATTACCGAACGCTACTGCTTGAAGGTACAGCGAGCGGCGAACCGCGCTGGCGGTTGGGCATAGGTCAGTTTGAAACCATCGAGGCGGCTCAGGCAACGGTTGACACGCTGCCACGCCGTATTCAGACTAATTATTTTATCACTCGTATTCGATAGCGGTCCTTGATTAATTAAAATATATTTTTACTTGTTTTTAATGCCTGAATTAACATTTTGTAGCGTAATTTAAGCGCATACCATAACCGAAAGTTTTCCACGATTATTAAGAGACTTACAACAACAGTAATATGGCTTATATAACACTCCTACTGCAGCAACTTTCTGATACTACCGCGGTTGCGGATTCACTGGCAATGGCCGCCGAAGAAAGCCGGTCGTTCTTCAGTTTGTTAACCGAGGGCGGCGTACTTATGATTCCGCTCTTTATTCTTTCAATTGTGGCGGTTTGGGTGATTGCCGAGCGCTGGCGTTCGCTTAATAATTCGCGCATTGAAATTGACGGCTTCCTGCGCGAAATAGAAGCCATGCTTAAAGATGGCGACCGCGAGCGCGCGTTAACCTACTGCGACAGTATCGACAAGCCGCTGGCCCGCATTCTTAAAGCCGGTATTCGGCGGTTGGGGCGCCCCATTCGTGATATTGAGGAAGCGATACGCAATGCGGGCAAAAAAGAAACTTTTCACCTGGAAAAACGCATGAACTGGCTGGCTACCATTGCCGGGGTAGCCCCGCTCATTGGCTTTACCGGTACGGTTACAGGTATGATTGAAGCCTTTATGGACATCCAGTCGCTGCAGGGCAATGTAAACCCCAGCGTGCTGGCCGGCGGTATCTGGGAAGCCTTATCACCACGGCCACGGGGTTGATTGTGGGAATTATCGCCCTTGGATTCTACAACTTCTTGCAGGGTAGAATTAAGCGCATGGTGCACGAGCTCGAAAATGCATCGGCCGATTTCATTGATTTGCTGCAGACGCCGTCGGTTAAAAAAGAAAAGAAAGCCTATAAACGCACAGAATAATGGATTTCAGAGAAGATGATGAATCACTGGAGCCGCTGACGCTGTTCTCACAGTCAGCGCTGACCGATATTATATTGCTGCTCCTGATTTTCTTTCTGCTTACCTCCTCGTTTGTTACCAATTTTGGTATCCGGGTTGATGTACCCAATGCCGAAACCGGCGCACAAACCGATACGCAGTTCATTTCGGTGGCTATCACCGATAAAGGAGAGTTTTATGTTGATGGAAACCGGGTGGCAAGCGGGCAGCTGGCCGGTGAGATCCGCAGAGTGCAGCAAAATAAAACGGGAAGCACGCTCGTTTTACGTGCAGATAAAGACGCAATTGTAGATAATGCGGTGCAGGTGATGAATATTGCACGCGCACTGGAGTTACGCATAATAATGGCAACCGAACGTGGATCACAATAGGTGATACGATGAGAATGTTCGATAATATGGACGAAGAAGACCGATTTGGGCTCTACCTGAGCGGTGGTGTCCATTTGGCCTTGATCGCGTTTTTCATCCTATATTCGTTTAGCATGAGCCAAGAAGTTCGCCCCTCGTTTGTTGAGGTTGAATTTGGTGAATTCCAATCCGGTACGCAGGCCGAGTTTGCGCAGGTTGAAAATGAGGAAGTTGCCACCCAGCCCAACCCGTCGGAAGTTGAGCCGGAAAACCCGCAGCCCGAAGAACCTGAGCCTGTAGAAGAGCAGCAGCAAACCACTGATGAAACCACCAAACAGGTTGATCTGGCCGACCAGGATCAGCAAGTGCAGGACGAAGAAGTAACTACGCCCGACACCGATAAAACCAATCCCGAAGAAACAACGGCCCAAACGCAGCAAGATGAAGTGGTGATTCCGCCCAAAGCCCGCCAGGCGGAAGAACAGCAGCAGGGCGCACAAACCAGCGGCGATACTCAGGGCACTACCGGAGATGTTGATGCCGACCAGGGCGTGGGCAACGAGCAGCAGAAATCTGCGCCATTTAACCTGAATATTGAAGGTATTGACCGCAACCCGCTTACCCAGCCGCTGCCCGAAAATACGGCCAGCTACGAGGCTACCATTACCCTGCGATTTGAGGTAACGCCCGACGGACGGGTAACCAATATCATTCCGATCCGCAAAAGCGGCAGCCCGGAAATTGATCGCGAGGTGATTAGCACGCTTAACAGCTGGCGCTTTTCACGACTACCTTCGGATGTGCCGCAGCAGAATCAAACCGGTACCATTACCTTCCGATTTGTGCTTGATTAGATTTCAGTAACGATTAAATACATTCATTTAGAGCCTGCCTTTATTTAAGGCAGGCTTTTTTATTTGCCTTAGGCATTGACATTCAATCGCATTGTTACTAAATACATAATAATAAATATACGTCTCCTTAACTTCTTTTCATGCACATACTTAAGAAAGTTTTTCCCGTATCTATTCTCCCGGTTTTATTATTGGCCTGTAGTTCGGGTTCCAATTCTTCATCAACCCAAATAGATTACGCCACGCTCGATACCCTTCAAACCGAAGTGGTCCTCGAAATTGGTGAAAGCGAGGAATACATTCCCGGCCGTTTAACAAGCCTGGTCGTAACGGATAGCAATAATATTCTGGTTTCCGACCGCGACAGCAAAACCATGGAACAATTTGGTCCCGATGGTGGCCACCGGGCAACCGTAGCACGCGAGGGAAACGGGCCCGGAGAAATAAGCACCATGTTTTTCTATTTGTATAACGCAGCCGGCGATACGGT
>NNSL01000160.1 GCA_003123965.1 Balneolaceae bacterium SMO_bin1 | reverse complement strand
CGATCTGGGTATGCGCGAAACCACCACGGCTACCAGCATTATCCAGCAGGAGTCTGGTGAAGAAGCCGAAATTATTCTCGGTACCGTGCTCGACGAAAGCTTTGAAGACGAGTTGCGCGTGACTGTTATTGCCACCGGGTTTGACTTGGAAGACAGCCGGAAAGAAGCGAAAGTGGCGCCAAACAACAATGCTGCCAGCACGCAAGAAGAGGAAAAATCATCTCCTCAAAAGCGGTCTATGCCCAAAGCCGGAGATTTTGTAGGCCAAAGCCGGTATTCGTCCACCAGCGAGCCGTTCTATAAGGGTGAAAAGAATCTGAAGCATCTGGATTCACCCGCCATACAGCGGCGCAAACTTAGAAATGTAAAGTCGCTGAATAACAAGAATGAGGATGACAGCGAGAAGCAAAACCAACAGCAGAATAATAAGCCTAATACCGAGCAAAAAGAGGGCGATGAACTGCTGAACAACCGCCGCGAGCGAATCGACAAAAGCGACACCAACCAGCCGGCGTTTCTCCGTAAAATTATGGATTAAGCCATGCAGACATAATTGGTTCTATACAAGTTTGAAGGCGGCCGCTAACGCCCCTTCAATACATCCTTCTTCTACCCTTAAGGAAGGATACGATTGCTAAATGATAGGGAATCCTTTGATCGGGGTTCCCTTTTTTTATTTGGTCGGAAATATAAATCCAACCGTAGAATATGATCATGAAAATAACACTAACCATTTATCATAGTTGCGTTTTTTAAAATTTATTCCCTTTCCTTCCTGCCATAAATTTAGTAGTCTTAAATTTGTTGGTTTTCAACCACATTTGGGATCAACCGTATTCCACTTAATATCTCGCTTCAACTCAAATTTTGATTTGGTTATGATTAAACGCTCCCTATTTCTTGCCCTCTTTGCATTCCTCTTTACCACTACCACCCTACTTGCCCAGCAGAAACAAAAGCTGGAGCTGGAAGATTACGGGCAGTGGCAGCGCATCACCACTACCGAACTTTCGCCCAACGGCAGCTGGTTTGCCTATAACATTTCACTGGTTGATGGCGACGGCTGGCTGACCTTCAAAAAAGTGGGATCGGATTCTACCGGGGAACACAAATTTATGCACGGCGTGCGGCCTGCATTTTCGGAAGACGGAAACTGGGCGGCGTTCCTGATCGGCGTTTCGGAGGACAAAGAAGAGCAGCTGAAAGAGCAGGAAAAGCCGGTTCGGTATAAATTAGGCCTCATGAACCTGGAAAGCGCCGAGGTGGATACCATTCCCAATGTGAGCGGATTTTCATTTTCCGGTAACGGCAGTTACCTGGCCATGAATAAATACAAGCCCGAAGGTGTAAAAACCGGCGGCTCCGACCTGGTGATCCAGAACCTTGAGACCCGCACCAACCAGCTGATTGGCAATGTTTCGGAATACGGCTTTAACGAAGAGGGCACCTTTTTGGCCGTAATGATCGACGCCTCCGAAAAGCTTGGCAATGGCGTGCACCTGTATGATCTCTCCGAAAATACCATCCGCGTGCTGGAAAGCGACACTACCAGCTACAGCGACCTGGAGTGGCACGATGAGGAGGCTTCGCTGGCCTTTTTCAAGGAGCGAACGGATGATGATTTTGAAGACCCAACACGCCTGTTGTACGCTTTTAAAAATGTAGATGACGACGCCCAAAAAGTGGTATTTGATCAGCGTGATCATGATGATTTCCCCGACAGCATGCGCATTGTTGAGTACCGCAACCCGCAGTGGTCGGAAGATGGCGACCGCATCTTTTTTGGCATCAAGAAATGGGCCAAGAAAACGGATGAAAAAGCGGAGGCCAAATCTGACTCTGCGACCGCCGATTCTGCCGAGACCACCGAAGAAGATCTTAACGAAGACCTTGATCCCAGCAATGTAGAGGTGTGGCACTGGCAAGATGCGCAAATTCAGCCGCGGCAGGAGCTGATGGCGCAAAATAATCGCCGCGAGAACCAGCTCTCGGTCTGGCACCTCGATGACCAGAAATATGTACAGCTGGCCGACTCCACCATGGATCAGACGCAACTCACCGGCGACCAAACCCACGCAATCGGTTACGACCCTACCCCCTACGAGCCCGCTTTTGAGGAACAATGGCAGGATATTTACATCATCAATGCCGCCAACGGGGAACGCAAAAAAATTCTAGACAAGCACGAGTTTGTGCCGCACTTCTCCTGGTGGTAACTACCTGCTTTATTTCAAAGATCAGAACTGGTGGACCTACAATATTGCAGATGACGAGCACACCAACATCACCGGCGAAATTGACACGCGTTTCGAAAACTTTGAATCAGTAACCGGTCGCGTTAGCGCCCGCCCGTTTGGAGCTGGCCAGTGGGCGGAAAATGATGAGTGGGTGCTGATTTACGATCAATATGACGTATACCGCGTGCAGCCCGACGGCAGCGGCCATGAAAAACTTACTGACGGTGCAACCGAAAAAATCCGCTATCGTCACCAATGGGTATACACCGAGGAAAACTACATCGAAGAAGGGCAACCCATCTTCTTTTCCATGTACGGCGATACGACGAAAAACCACGGCTATGCCCGATACGCCGACGGAAATTTGGAGCAGCTATGTACGAGCCGGCCATGATCAACCGGCTCGATAAAGCAGAATCAGCCGAAGAGTTTGTCTATCAATCGCAAACCGCTACCGATTCGCCGGACTTCTTCTTTGTTGATCATAATTTCAGCGACCCTATCGCACTCACCAATACCAATCCGCAGCAGGATGATTATTACTGGGCGGACGATGAGCTTATCACCTTTACCAATGAAGACGGCCAGCAGCTGCAGGGGCGGCTTATTTACCCGGCCAATTATGAAGAAGGGAAAACATATCCCATGATCACCTACATTTACGAGAAGCAGATCACAAACCACGCACGCCTACAGCATGCCCAGCCGAACCAGCGCGTACAATTTCCGGCGCTATTCTTCAGAGGGCTACTTTGTATTCCAGCCCGACATCACCTACGAACTGCGCGACCCGGGCGTTTCCGCGGTAGAATCGGTGGTTCCGGCCGTAGAAAAAGTTGTAGAAACCGGCATGATAAACGAAGATCAAATTGGGTTAACGGGGCACTCGTGGGGCGCGTATCAAACCTCGTTTATTGTCACCCAAACCGATCTGTTCAACTCCGCCGTGGCCGGTGCACCGCTGACCAACATGGTGAGCATGTACAACTCCATTTACTGGAACTCCGGCACGCCTGATGCCCAGATATTCGAAACCAGTCAGGGTCGTTTCCCCGATCCCTGGTGGCAGGACATGGAAAAATACATGGAGAATTCGCCTATTTTCAATCTCGAAAATATGGATACGCCGCTGCTGGTTGAATTCGGTACCGATGACGGCGCCGTAGATTTTAATCAAGGCGTAGAACTTTATAACACTATGCGCCGCATGCAAAAGCCGTTTGTGATGCTGGTGTACGAAGGCGAAAACCACGGACTGGCCCGCGAGGAGAATCAGATTGATTAC
>NNSL01000271.1 GCA_003123965.1 Balneolaceae bacterium SMO_bin1 | reverse complement strand
AGAACTATAAGTAAAAATTCAACCGATTTAGGTGATTGGGAATAATTAGAACCAACTTTAAGCATGCTACCGGTTTCAGGGATGATCCAAGAATTTTAGCTGCCTTTGAAATCAGGCTTACGCTTTTCGAGAAATGCGGATGTGCCCTCTTCGGCGTCATCACTGGTGCACAGTTTACCGAAAATATCAGCCTCAACCTGGAACCCCCGCTTATTGTCGGAGTGATAAACTGCCTTAATAGCATTACGAACAGCCAACGGCGCATTTCCAAGAATTTTACTTAGCAGGTTATTTGCCTCTTCTACCGGATCTTCAGCCACTGTATTAACCAATCCGCGGTCCAACGCTTCTTGGGCGTCAATCTTTTTACCAGTTAAAATCATTTCAAGGGCATAGCTGCGGCCAACTATTTTGGGAAGCCGTTGTGTACCGCCATAGCCGGGTATGAGTCCCAGCCCCACTTCGGGTAGCCCAAACACCGCAGATTTTGCGGCAATACGCATATGGCAAGCCATGGCCAGCTCAGCGCCGCCGCCCAATGCGTACCCATTTACAGCAGCGATTACAGGCTTGCGCATATCCTCTATAGACTGAAATATTTGCTGCCCTTTTTGGGAAACCATTCGGCCGTGCAGTTCATCCAGCGAGCGAAGCTCCTTAATATCTGCACCTGCAACAAAGGCTTTATCACCCGCGCCGGTAATAATTACCGCCATTACTTCATTATTCATGCTGAGCTTTTGAAAAAGCTCTGCGAGCTCATCAAGCACATTTTCGTTTAACGCATTAAGCTTATCGGGGCGATTGATGGTAACAGTTGCGATACCATCGTTAAGCTCGTAGCCAAGAGTATCAAAATCCATGGAAATTATCCTTTAATTTTTTGTGAAGTTGCCTGATTTTTCTCTTCCTTTGCCTGCTTAAGTTCGGCATCGAGCACTACTTCGTCAAGGTCGGAATGTACCGAAAATGTTTCCTGATCAAGATCATCAATAAGCGAGGAGGTTTCCTCCATTTCTTCGAGCAGGTTATCTAGCTGAAAACCGATCTCCTCAGGGTTACTCATGGTCATTGATTGCTCGTAAATATAGCGGATGGCATCTTCAATGGTTTCAAGATGTGTTTCACAAATGAGGTACTTTTCCTTGGCTATTTCGAATTTCTTGAGCCGCTTTTTAAGAATGCGCACGCGCCGCGCTTTGGTTCGCTTTAAGCTGTTCGGAATCGAGCTTGCGCATTTCGTTTTCTTCCTGCTGCACTTCTTGCTGCAGGCGGTCTTCAACCGAAGTATTCATGTAGAGCTCATAACGCTTGTATAAATCAAGCAGAGTTAAATAATTAGAGAGCAGCTCCTCCATTTTACCGCGGATATTCTCGAGCAGGCCCTGCGAACTGTAGGGAAGTTTCTCAAAATTTTCCTTCACCAGCTTTACCAAATGACGCAGTACCAGGTATTGGCGCTTACTCTTTTCATTAAGGCTTTTAAACAGCGCTTTTTCATCACTGTCACCATTGCGCTCGCTGAGCTTTCGCAACTTTATAATTTTTCGAAATCGAGGCATACGTGGCACTACGCCCAAATAGAGCAGCTCAGTAGCACACACCATGGTAAACACCAGCGAAGTAGGAATACCGACGGTGCCGGCCACAATGCCCAAAATGGTGCCCACCAGCAGCATACCCAAATTGAGCGGATGCGTAAACGCCTCTTTAGTATAATTGATAGGAAATTCGGTGGTTGTTGATTCCATAATGCTACTATTTATTTTCGGCCGCGGATGAATCCTTGCGATTATTGCCAACCGTTTTCTCCACGTTGATGGCTTCAGCCTGCCGTTCAAGTTCGCTGTAAAGCATACCCATTTCATTCTTGAGCTGCTTCAGTGTATCACGGGCCTTAGCACGATTTAATGCTTCCTCATTTTCGGCCTGTTGAACCGCAGATGGCTCACCAGGCTCCATGGTTTCCAGTGCTACATCAAGGCGGGCTTCCGCCATAGCCACTTTGCTCTTTACTTCAAACAAAAATGAATCGAACGATTCCATCAGCTCAGATGAATCCATGTTTTTAAGCGCGTCCACAATGTTTTTTTTCTGTTTCGCCTGCTTATAGCGGTTTTTTGTTTCCCGCATCTGGCGATAGTGCTCTTTATACTCCTGCTTGAGTTTTTCGCGCTGATTTTGGCTATCCTTACTCATGGATTACGAAGATTTTGTTCGGTCTTTGTTGCCAATGGTTTTGCCGGATGTTTTTTCTTTCTCCGATTCGGTTCCGTCCAAATCAATTTGCTGCTCTTCTTTTCCGGCAGTTTTTTCCTGATCTTCAGATTCGCCCATGCCCATCTCCGTCTTAAACTGTTTGACCAGCTCAGAGGCACGCATTTTTTCAGCATTGGCTTCAATTTCCATCGCCTCGGTGTCAACGCTGTCGAGCGCCAGCTCCATACGGGCTTCGTTTTTGGCGGTTTGCTCGTTTATGCGGTTCAGCATTTCATCGTGTGTTTGATCCAGCCCACCGGTTTCAAACTGCTCCATGGCATCGGCCACTTTGCCCTGCCATTCGGCCCGTTCGTGAGCGCGCAGCGCTTCTTTCGCTTCCTGAATTTTGCGGTCTTTTTCGCGCACAAAGGCTTTTTTCACCTTCAACGATTTCTCATAGGCCTGCTCGGCAAATTTCAACTGTTCTTTAGAACTCGATAAATTTTCCTTCGCTTTTTCAAGCTGCATAGCGTAGCCTTCAGCAATATCGTCGCGGTCGGCCTGAATGGCTGATTTTATCTTTGCCGTCAGACTTTCAATCCGGTCTTCAAGCTTCTTCACTTCTTTCTGCAACAGCATTTTATTGGCTTTTACTGTTGCAATATTTTCGTTCATTTGCGGAATTTGATCATTCAAATCCCGGATATTTTGCTCAAGTATCAGTTTGGGGTCTTCCATCGTACTGATGAAGCCGCCGAATAGAGATTTGATAGCACGTATAAATCGTTTAAACATAATGTGTACCTATTTTTTGTTTACCCTGCCCTTTTTTTGGCACAAAATCGTACCCTGTGCAAAAAGAATATTATTTGAATTTAGTGATTTAAATTTACAACTGAATATGCTGTTTGAAACCTCAAATAACAGATTTACAGGTTTAAAGTCTGTATATCTTTGTAGGCTTAGATTATCATTAGATTAACCTTATTCACCCATAATTTCCACAGCTATTTTAAAAACTGTGTACGTGAAATATTGAGAATTGTTACCCACTGCCTTAGCAATGTATGAAATTCTGAATAAGATGGTAAAAACTAAATTTAGAAGGGGTATTCTTCTACAGAATTCGGGTGTGATCCAGTCAAAATTGTTGGCTGTCCTTAATAATTTGCTATCCATTACATGTTCTTCATTTATTTCGCGAGATTCGTTGTGAATTGTAAATCTAACAGGCACCTCTCCGCTCTTCTTATTTATCGTTAGCAATTCTTCGTGATAGGCCAAGGTGACTTTCATAATTCACCTTAAAAAAACGCAAAATTATTACT
>NNSL01000008.1 GCA_003123965.1 Balneolaceae bacterium SMO_bin1 | reverse complement strand
GGAAAAATTAAAAATTATTTTCCCAAACTAACGATTCGTACTAAAGCTGAGAATGAAAATATAGTTATCGAAGTGGAAGATAACGGTCCGGGCATTCCTGAGCAGTTGAAAGACAAGATCATGCAGCCATTCTTTACCACAAAAAAGGGAACCGAGGGTACTGGTTTAGGGCTCTCCATCACCCACGATATTATCGAAGCACACGGCGGTACCATTAATTTTGAAAGTGATAGCAACGGTACCCTGTTCTCCATCAAACTAAATGGGAATAGATGAATAAAGAGGCATTTGATACCAATACGCTTGCCGATTATAAGCGACGACTTGAGCAACGCGAAGCTGAACTCACTGTGATTAACAGCGTGCAGAAAGGCTTGGCTAACAACATGGAGATGCAGCAGATCTATGAAGAAGTCGGGGAAAACATACGCAAGGTCTTTGATGCCCAAGCTATCACTATTGTAAGTTTTAACACGGACAATAACCTTGAGGAATTTCAATATGGCTATGAAAACGGACAACGAATCTATCCCGATTCACGTCCAATTGACAAGGTAAAGCAGCAAATCATTGATCTTGGCGAACTTATCCTCATAAATGAAAATTTTGCTGAAAAAATAAGAACTATTACCGGCAGCGAAGCAATTGCGATACCGGAAACCAAACTCCCAAAATCGGCGCTCTATGTGCCGATGACAATGAATGGAGAAGTTCAAGGTTACATAAGTCTTCAAAATATTGATCGGGAGCAAGCCTTCAGTGATTCGGATGTGCGTTTGCTTAGCGCTATTTCTAACAGCCTAACGGTGGCCCTTCAAAATGCGCATCTGTTTAGCGAAACTGAGCAGCGCAATGCCGAACTGGCTGTCATCAACAGCGTGCAGGAAGGACTGGTGGCCGAAATGGATATGCAGGGCATCTACGATCTGGTGGGTGAGCGAATCAGGGATCTTTTTGATTCACAGGTCACCGTTATAGCTACCTTCGACCTCGATAATGAAATCGAGGAATTTAAATATGTGCATGAGGACGGCAGTCGCTACTACCCGGACCCTCGCAAGTACGACGCTATTAGAAAGAGATTGATTAAAGCTCAGGAGTCTATTCATATCAACAAAGATTCCATCAATGAGGTCAACAAAATCGGGGGATCGGTCAAAGCTGTCCCGGGTACTGTTTTCCCGAAATCAATGGTTTACGTACCGCTGGTGCTGGCCGGTTCAGTCAAAGGATATGTAAGCCTGCAGAACCTGGACAGAGAATTTGCATTCAGTGAATCGGATGTACGTTTGCTGAACACGCTTGCCAACAGCATGATCGTTGCCTTGGAAAATGCGCGGCTCTTCAGCGAAACCGAACAGCGAAATGCCGAATTGGCTATCATCAATAGTGTTCAGGAAGGCTTGGTACGCGAGATGGATATGCAGGGCATCTACAACCTGGTCGGTGACAGAATCCGGGAATTATTCGACGCCCAAGTTACCGTTATTCGGACATTTGACTTTGAAAATGATCTGGAAAGATTTGAATATGCTATTGAGAAAGATAAACAATTTGAAGTAGAGCCACGCCGTATCAATTGGGCCAACCGGCAGGTTATTAACTCGAAAGGCCACCTGTTAATTACCAATAATTTTCTTGAGACCGCACGCAAATACGGCAGCGAAAGCTATAGCAAGGGACTTCCTCCCAAATCGGCCGTCTTTGTCCCAATGATGGTCGGTGATGAAGTGATCGGGTCGGTAAGCCTGCAGAACGTAGACCGGGAATATGCCTATAATAAATCGGATGTACGCTTGCTTACGACCATGGTCAACAGCATGAGCGTGGCCCTTCAAAATGCACGACTGTTCAGCGAGACTGAGCAGCGCAACGCCGAACTGGCCGTAATCAACAGCGTACAGGGTGGTTTGGTAGCGGAAATGGATATGCAAAGTATCTACGACTTGGTAGGCGACCGCATTCGAAATTTATTCGATGCCCAGGTAACCGCAATTGTTACATTTGATCTGGACCTGAAAGTGGAAGACTTTAAGTACCTATTCGAAGACGGCGGGCGCTACTATCCGAATCCCCGGCCCTATGACAAAGTACGCGAGCAGATCATCGAAAATAAGGAAGTACTGCTTATCAATGAAAATGCCGCGCAGGTCTTTTCAGAAATCAACGGGAAACCGTTTAAACCGGTCAAGGGCACCCAACTGGCAAAATCGTCGCTATTTGTTCCCATGCTGGTTGGAAAAACGGTACGCGGCTACGTGACGCTGCAAAATCTGGACCGCGAACATGCCTTCACCGAATCGGATGTACGGCTACTTACTACCCTGGTCAACAGCATGAGCGTTGCCTTGGAGAATGCTAGATTGTTTAACAAGACCAGTCGCCTGCTGGAAGAGGCCGACCAGCGTGCCACAGAAATGGATACCGTTAATAGAATTAGTAAGGCCCTGGTCTCGCAGCTTGAATTCGATGCCCTGATCAATTTGGTAGGCCAATTGATGAAAGAGACCTTCAAAGCAGATGTCGTTTACCTGGCCCTTTATGACAGGGATACCAATATGATCCATTTCCCCTATGAGTATGGAGACAAAAATGAACCAAGGCCATTCGGCAGCGGATTTACCGAGAAGATCATTACCAGCAGGGAGCCGCTGCTTATTAACCGCGATCTGGAAGAATTTCGTGACCAGATAAAGGCAAAACAGATTGGAGTTATTACTTCCTCTTATCTCGGAGTACCCATACAAATAGGTAACGAGGCGATTGGCGTAATCAGTATCCAAAGCACCCAGGAGGAAAACCGCTTTGACGATAATGACCAGCGCCTGTTGAGTACCATAGCTGCCAATGTGGGTATAGCCATGGAAAATGCCGAAGCCTATGAGAAGCTTCGAAATGCCATGGTGGAACTGAAATCTACGCAAGAGCAACTGGTACAGCAGGAAAAACTGGCTTCGCTGGGACAGCTAACGGCCGGCATCGCCCATGAGATTAAAAACCCGCTTAATTTTGTGAATAACTTTTCGGATCTGTCAATCGAACTGGCTGAAGAGGTGGAAGAACTTATGGAAAAAGTAGAATCGGCAGAGCTTCGTGATGAGATGGGTGTCCTGATCAGTGATATTAAATCAAACCTCAAGAAAATTTATGAACACGGTACGCGAACTGATGGCATTGTAAAAAGCATGCTGCAGCACAGCCGGGGTGGTTCGGGCAAATGGAACCGACTGATTTAAACGGGCTTATCAAAGAGTATGCCAACCTGGCCTTCCACGGCATGCGTGCCGGCACAAACCCTATCAATGTAGATATTAAGTTCAATCTGGATGGAGCCGTGGACGAAGTACAACTTATACGGGAAGATTTTAGCCGGGTGTTGCTAAACCTAATTAATAATGCGTTTGATGCGATGAGGGAAAAGGCAATTAAAAATTCAGAATTAAAAATTAAAAATTATTCCCCCAAGCTTACAATTTATACTAAAGCAGAGAATGGGAGTGTGATTGTCGAAATCGAAGACAATGGTCTTGGAATACCTGAAGACATCAAAGAAAA
>NNSL01000339.1 GCA_003123965.1 Balneolaceae bacterium SMO_bin1 | reverse complement strand
TTGTAGCAATGGAGAAAAGCGGCGAATTACTGCGGCGAACCAGCTCGGTGTTCTTCAATCTAACCTCGGCGCATAGCAACGATGACATCCGGGACATACAGGCTGAGATGGCCCCTAAACTGGCGGCACACTCCGACAATATTTTGTTGAATCCCGCGCTTTTTGAACGCGTGAAAACGCTATATGAAAAACGCGATGAGCTGGGGCTTAATGCCGCCGAAACAAAGTTGCTCGAAGACCAGTATCGCGATTTTGTACGGGCCGGCGCGCAGCTCACCGAACAGCAAAAAGAGCGCGTGCGCGAAATTAACAAGCAGGTATCGAGCCTTACTACCGAATTTCAGGATAATTTGCTGGCACTGAGCAAAGAGCGCGCCGTGCTTGTGGATAACGTTGAGCAGTTAGATGGATTGAGCGAAGATCGCATTGCTGCTGCAAAAGAGGCTGCGGAAGAAAATGGTCATGAAGGGCAGTATCTAATATCCATCAGCAATACCACGCGCGTGCCTATTTTACAGAACCTGAATAACCGCGAACTGCGCGAGCGGGTGTGGAAAGCATCGGCCAACCGCGGTATTGGCGAAAACGGCGGTATTGACAACCGGCCTATTATTTTGGAGTTGGTAAAGCTGCGCGCGGAGAAAGCCCAGCTGCTGGGCTACGAAAACTACGCCGCCTACAAGCTCGATCCACAGACCGCACAAACGCCGGAACAAGCCCTGGATATGCTGCGCGATTTAATTCCGCCGGTGATCAAAAACACCGAGACCGAACAAGCAGCCATAAAAAACATGATGGAAGCCGACGGTATTGAGGGCAATGTGCAGCCGTGGGACTGGAACTATTATGCTGAAAAAGTGCGCCAGGATAAGTATAGTATCGACCAATCGCAGGTGCGTCCTTATTTTGAGCTGGATCGCGTGCTTAAAGACGGCGTTTTCCACACTATGAACCAGCTGTTCGGAATCAAATTTGAAGAACGAACCGACCTGCCGGTGTATCACCCCGATGTGCGTACCTTTAATGTATATGATGCCGATGGCTCACAAATAGGGCTGTTCTACGCTGATTACTTTGCACGCGATTCAAAACGGGGCGGTGCCTGGATGAACAGTTTTGTATCGCAGTCGCACCTGCTCAATAAAAAACCGGTGATTGTAAATGTACTTAATATTCCCAAGCCCGCGGAGGGTGAGCCCGCGCTCATCAGTTTCGATAATGTTACCACGCTTTTTCATGAAATGGGCCACGCCGTGCACGGACTCTTCTCCGATGTGAAATACCCATCGCAGGCCGGCACCTCAGTACCGCGTGATTTTGTTGAATTTCCCTCAACATTTGAGGAGGACTGGGCTATTGAGCCGGAGGTGCTCAATAATTACGCCGTTCATTACGAGACGGGTGAACCTATCCCACAGGAATTTCTGGATAAAGTGATTGAGGCGCGCAACTTTAACCAGGGATTTGATACGCAGGAATATCTGGGTGCTACCATGCTGGATTTGCAATGGCACATGCTTGGCTCCAGCGAAATTCCCGAAGAGGTGCTCACCTTTGAACGGCAGGCCCTGGCCGAGTACGGGCTTGATATGCAGGCGGTGCCACCACGCTATAAATCACCCTACTTTGCACATATCTTTTCCGGGGGGTATGCAGCCAGTTATTACGCTTATATTTGGAGTGAAGTGCTTGCTGCAGATGCCTTTGCATATATGCAGGAGAACGGCGGACTTGAACGTGAAAATGGCGACCGATTTCGGCGTCACATTCTTTCGCAGGGCGGCAGTGATGAAGCCATGGATCTGTATAAAGCGTATAGAGGACAGGAGCCCGATGTAAAGCACCTGCTGAAGCGCCGCGGTTTGGATGCAGGTCAACAGGAGATTGAATGAGTGAGATTTCAGGCTTGAGAAACTGTAGCGCAGCGGCTACAGAAGGGCATTGCCGACACCCTTTACATCTGCCTTGGTGAACTGCAGCGTAAAACGGGCGCCTTTGTCTAAATTCTTGTAGTTGTAGCTGCCTTCCAGCTGATTTGCAAGAGTATTAATGAGTTTGAGTCCCAGCGATTCAATGCTGTCGGTATTCCCGAAATTATCGGGCAGGCCGTTGCCGTTATCATCAATGATAAGGGATACCTGTTCTTGGTGCTGCTTCATTTCAACAGCAATAGTGCCCTTTTCGCGGCCATCAAAGGCGTGTTTAAGAATATTGGTAATAATTTCATTCACGATTAGCGAACACGGGATAGCTTGGTTTATATTTAAGTTGATTTGCTCGAGATTAAAGGCGGTTTCCAGGTCTAAGTCGGGGCGAAAGGTGTCAATGGTGCCTGCTACTAACCGTTCTACGTTTTCATCAAAATTGAGTTCGGCAAAACTTTCCGATTGATACAAGAGCTCGTGGATAGAACCCATGGTTTGAATTCGCGTAACGCTGTCGAACAGTTTTTCCTTGAGCGCTTTATCTTCCTCGTTAAAGGCTTGCAGCTGCATCATGCCCGACACTACGGCCAAATTGTTTTTTACGCGATGATGAATTTCCAGCAGAAGTGTTTCTTTTTCTTTGAGCGATTGCCGTAACTCATTTTCCGACCGTTTTCGTTCTGTAATATCTTCAAGCGATCCAATCATGCGCAGCGGCTTGCCATTTTCATCGCGGATGATAAAACCGCGTTCAAATACGGTAGCGTATCCATCCCCTTTCCTTTTAAATCGGTACTCTTCTTCCCATTTGCTTTTGGTTGATGAGCGCAGCGTTTGCTGCAGGCTCCGTTTCACAGCAGGCAAATCATCGGGGTGCACGTGCTTTTCCCAGGTTTCAATGCGGTAGGTGCCGCCGGCTATATTGGTTTCGAATTTTGAGTGAAAACTATCATCCCAGTACAACTCATTTTCTTCAATATCCCAGTCGTAAATAACATCGTCGGTAGCTTGGGTTACATATTCATACCGCTCTAATGTTTCTTTTAGCTTTTTCTGCTGTTCTATAGTTTGGGTGATATCTTTTGAATTTGCCACGTATCCATTAATAGCCGGGTTGTTTGTCAGGTTGGTAACAGTAGCCTCCAGCCAGCGCCACTCACCATTGGCATTTTTGAAGCGAAAGGGCTCGGTTTTTTGCTGTTCGTTTTCCTTCAGTCGTTTCAGAACCGCTTTAAGTCGCCCTTGATCATCTTCATGGATAAAATCGAAAACAGCACTTTCCCAGAAATTCGTCGCGTGTTTTGCCGAGCTCGTTTATCCGATAAGAAGTTGGAGCTGCATATTGGTAGTAGCCGTCAGAATCAATAATAGCTATAAGTTCGGATGCTTCTTGCACCAGCGATTTGAAGCGCATTTCGCTGTTGCGGAGGGCTTCTTCAGCCTGCTTGCGCTGGGTGATGTTTTGAGTGGTGCCAAAAATTCGGATACATTCATCATTTTTAAAATCGGCTTCTCCCACTACGCGTACCCACTTGGTATTCCCTTTTTGGGTTACCATCTGCAATTCCAGGTCAAATGCGTTGCCGTTTTCAATGGCCTTGCTCACCGCGTTTGATAATAAATTTTGCTGCTCTTCTGTATAAAAAT
>NNSL01000233.1 GCA_003123965.1 Balneolaceae bacterium SMO_bin1 | reverse complement strand
ATGAAAAATACGAAGGCAACCCACTTGTGAATGCCATGAGCGTTGGCATTGTAAAAGAAGGCCAAACAGTTTCCGCTATTGCTGAAGGGCCGGGCAATCCTGTATTGATTGTAGGCTCCAGTACAGGCCGTGACGGCATACATGGAGCTACCTTTGCCTCTGAAGAGATTAGTGAAGAAAGCGAAGAAAAGCGGCCGAGTGTGCAGGTGGGCGACCCCTTCACTGAAAAATTGCTGCTCGAGGCATCACTCGAGGCCATTAAGAATGGCGGCATTGTGGGCATGCAGGATATGGGAGCGGCCGGTATTTCATGCTCATCATCAGAAATGAGTGCCAAAGGCGGCTGCGGCATGAAGCTGGATTTGGATAAAGTACCTACCCGCGAATCGGGGATGACCGCCTACGAAATGCTGCTATCTGAAAGCCAGGAACGCATGCTTATTGTTGCAGAAAAAGGGCGCGAACAGGAACTGATCGACATCTATGAAAAGTGGGATCTTAACGCTGTTGTTATTGGCGAAGTAACCGACGGCGAAAATGTGACCTACACGCATAAAGGAGAGGTGAAAGCGGATATCCCTGCTGATAGCCTTGTACTTGGTGGCGGAGCCCCGGTGTATGAGCGCGAAACCAAGCGACCCGACTACCTCGATGAAACACAAAACTTTGATATTTCATCTTTGGATCACTCCGATGATCACAACGAAATACTGCATAAGCTAATTGATTCACCAAACATTGCTTCCAAACGGTGGGCTTACGAGCAGTATGATACCATGGTTCGAACCAATACGGTGAATCGCCCGGGAGCCTCTGATTCGGGTGTGGTTCGCATTAAGGGTACCAATAAAGGGCTGGCTGTTAAAACGGATTGCAATGGACGGTATGTGTACTTGAACCCACGTCGCGGTGGACAAATAGCCGTGGCAGAAGCCGCGCGAAATGTAGTGTGCAGCGGCGCTAAGCCTATGGCCATCACCAACTGCCTTAATTTTGGCAATCCATATAAGCCGGAAGTATACTTTACGTTCAAGGAGGCGCTGGCGGGCATCGGGGATGCGTGCCGCACGTTCAACACCCCGGTAACCGGTGGAAATGTAAGCTTTTACAACGAAAACCCTGATAACGCCGTATTCCCTACGCCCGTAATTGGCATGCTCGGGTTGATTGAAGACATGGAAAATGATGTGATGACCCCAGAATTTAAACAAGAGGGAGATACCATTTTCTACATTGGGGCTGAGCGAACAGGCTTGGGTGGCAGTGAGTATCTGCGAGTGCTGCACGACAAAACGACCGGCGATGCACCCGAAATTGACCTTGAATTCGAATATAAATTACAGCAGGCTCTGTTGAGCGCCATACAAGACCATAAGGTAAATGCCGTGCACGATATTTCTGATGGCGGGTTGGCAGTAACAGTTGCAGAAATGGCCATTTTCTCTTCACTTGGAGCAAGTCTTGATATTACTGGTCTAGGTAAAGATACTCACCAAGTTCTTTACAGTGAAGCACAATCAGGAGTGGTGGTAACGTGCCCGGGTGGCGATGAAAGAGCGCTTCAAAATCACCTTGAAGATACCGGTATTCCATGCCAAAAGATTGGTACTGTAGAGGGCAGCTTGCTGAAAATCGGAGATGAAGTCACCGTTGATGTCGCAAACCTTTCACAGCGTTACGAAGCGGTTATTCCGCAGGCCATGAAGTCGTAAAGGGTGATTGAACCTCACAAGTAATCAAACTTCTGCTCTTTAAGCATAGAATTACATCGTTTACGCCGAACGATTGCCTACCTATTTGTGATTACATAGGTGAATAAAAAACCAATCAAAAAGTTTTGTGATTATGGAAGATAAGGTAGTACTAATTGTAGGCGGTTCCGGGGGTATCGGGAGTGCATGTGGAAAGAAATTTGCAGAAGAAGGCGCTAAAGTGGTGCTGGCCGCGCGCAATCGTGAAAAAGCGGAAACGGTGGCTAAAGAAATTAATCAGTCTGGGGGCGAAGCATTTGTAATTGGTGTGGACGTTACCGATTTAGCTTCGGTATCAAAAATGGCTCGCGAAGTAACCGAAGACCTGGGTGATATCGACGTACTGGTAAACGCCTTTGGTACCGCTGTTATTCAACCGTTGCTGGATATCAAGCCCGAAGCGGCTAAAGATATGATAGATGTTAACGTATATGGCACCTTTCTGGTTACCCAAACCGTAGTACGTTATATGGCAACTGAAAAGAAGGGTCGAGTTATTATGTTTCCCGGCAGCCTGGGTAAGTACGTAATGAAAAACACATCCGTTTACGCAGCTTCCAAATTTGCCATTACGGGTTTCACGAAAGCGCTGGTTGAAGAAAACAAACGAAGTGGCGTTAAATTTTCGCTGATGCATTTTGGCGGTGTCGATACGCCTATGTGGGATGCCGACACCGTTGATATGCGCGTGCAAAAAGATAAGATGTTAACACCCGAAGAGGTAGCCGAATCGGTGTACTACGCAGCCAACCAACCCGCGGATTCCGTACTGAATGAGGTTACTATTCAGCCGGAATCACACCAGATGGTTTAATTCAATATATGACTTTACCAGCGGGGGACGTTTTAGCGCTCCCCGTTGGTACTTACTTTCGTGGCCGTTGAAATTGCCGGACATTTTTCGGCTGCGGCAAGGTAAGCCTTTTCCATAATTTCAATACCTTCATCAATATGCTGCTTTTCGCTGATGAGGGGCGGACGAAAACGAATAGTACTTTCGCCACAGCCAAGAATCATCATTTTATGCTTGATGCACTCATCGACTACCGCATCGCGAGCATGTGCGTTCGGCAGGTCGATAGCGCAGAATAAACCTTTACCGCGCGCATTTGTGAAGTGTTCGTGCTTCTGGCTCAGCTCTGTGAGCTTTTCCTGCAGATAAGCACCCACTTCGGCCGTTTTTTCAACCAGGTTTTCTTCATCAATCACGGAAAGAATTCGCCCGAAGCGAACCATATCCACGAGGTTACCGCCCCAGGTGGAGTTAATTCGCGAAGATACTTCGAACACATTGTCGTCGATTTCATCAACCCTATTGCTGGCCAGTATTCCGCACACCTGGGCTTTTTTACCAAAGGCAAGAATATCTGGCTTAACGTAGTGTTCGTGTGCCCAGAATTTGCCGGTTAATCCTATGCCGGTTTGCACCTCATCGTACACTAGCAGTGCCTCGTGGCGGTCGGCTAAATCGCGCAGTGCCTGATGAAATTCTGGTCGGAAGTGATTATCGCCGCCTTCGCCCTGAATTGGTTCAAGAATAATGCACGCAATTTCATCTTTATATTCTTCAAAATAGCGTTCAGCCTGTGCCAAGGCCAACTCTTCCTTTTCAATAGTTTGCTTTACGTGTTCCTCGGTGGCTGGGTAGGTCATGCTGGGATTATGAATCCGAGGCCAGTCGAACTTGGGAAAATACTTGGTTTTGTTTGGCTTGGTGTTGGTGAGAGAAAGGGTGTAGCCCGATCGCCCGTGAAAGGCTTTATCGAGGTGTAGTACTTTGTGCCCTTTTTCCTGCCGATATCCTTTTTTAGAAATTCTTTCGCACCTTCCAG
>NNSL01000261.1 GCA_003123965.1 Balneolaceae bacterium SMO_bin1 | reverse complement strand
TTGGGTTTAATCATGGATATCACGGCGATACGCATGGCTCGCTGAGTGTAACGGGGCGTGACGTTTACCGCGATCCATACAAACCACTCCTACCCAATGTGCATTTCTCGAATTTAACGATTCCAGTACGCTGGCAACCATTGATGAAGATACGGCGGCGGTTATACTTGAACCTATACAGGGAGAGGGCGGCATCATTCCGGCAAAGAAGGTATGGCTAAAGCAGGTGCGGCAGCGGTGTGATGATACCGGAGCGCTTCTAATTTTTGATGAGATTCAAACAGGCTTCTTTAGGAGCGGCACGCTTTTTGCTTATCAGTATTACAACGTAGTACCCGATATTCTTTGCCTGGCCAAAGCGATGTCGGGGGGTATGCCGATGGGCGCATTTGTTTCGTCCAGCGAAATATTCGAAGCTTTCATGTATGATCCGCCGCTGAATCATGTAACAACCTTCGGCGGGCATCCGGTTTCGAGTGCGGCAGCCCATGCTACGCTAACAGAACTCTTAAGTGATGATTATGGCACTAAAGCTACAATGATAGAAAAGAAAACGCGCGAAATTCTCAATTCCCCAGCAATTGAAGAAATCCGCGGCCGGGGTGCAATGCTTGGCATGCAGCTACGGGATAAAACCTTAACTCAAAATGTGGTTGAAGGCTGTCTTAAAAAAGGAATATTGCTTGGGTGGACCCTGCATTCCAATACATTGGTACGGTTGGCCCCCCCATTAATAATTTCCGACAAACTGCTGGAACAAACACTCAACACGATTGTAGAAACTGCAGAATCTCTGGCTTAGGTTTTTACGATCATTAAATATTACTACTATGTTAAAATCAATACAATACTTTTCAATTTTCCTGTTGGGGATACTTGTTCTAGGCGCCTGCTCAGAAACAGATTCCGTTTTTTCACCCCCAACTCCAACCGAAGTGGCGCCTCAGCTGCCGAATACTGAAACCATGAAAATGGATTTATCGGCCTTTGATGAGGAAGCAACCTCAGACGGAGAGGCCTCAAATGAAGAATTCAGTAATTTTAATAATGCTGTATTTCAGGCATATCTGTTAGAGGTAGTTGTGAATTGGAACCTCGGTTTACCAAGTAAAATTTTTGATGCTGCTGCCAATACCCAGGCAACCCTCAACGGTCAGGGAAAATGGGTATGGAGCTATTCAACAAGGGCTAACAGCGACCGATATGAGGTACGCTTACTAGGTGATCGGGAGGACGCTAATACCATATCTTGGCAGTGCTATGTTACAAGCACGGAATTAGGTATTGAGAATTTTCTCTTATTCGAAGGGAACTCAAATAATGATGGTACACAAGGTACTTGGTATCACTATGATATCGTTACACTTGATGATGAGAATCGTGCCACTATTAATGAATGGAGCAAGCAGGGAGACAATCTTACTTTGAACATAGAAGTACTGCCGGACGGTAATGAGTTTTCGGGCGATATTATTGAATTTGCTACAGACGGTACCGTTAATGATGCGTATTTCTATAATGCAAATTTAGATACGACCACGGAATTGCAGTGGAATAATGAAACGCTGGTTGGATATTTAATTACCTCAAATTACAATAATGGCGAAAAAGCTTGCTGGGATTCAACCCTTAAAAATGGAACCTGTGAGGAAGAATAATTACCTGCTTTTAGTTTTATAAATTAGGGCTCGCTTGAATACAGGCGGGCCTTTTTTATTTTGAAACGGAAACTCAAAATATTGATATAAGTTTTATCAAGTGAATCCTAAACAAATAGTCCAAAGATGAAATCTATTAACCCAGCCGACGGCAGTCTTATCAAAGAATATGATGTAATGAGCAAAGGTGATATAGATGCCATTATTGATAATCTAGATAAAGGGCAGGAAAAATGGGAGCAAACCACCTTTCAAGAACGGGCAAATATTTTACAAAAGGCGGCCGCTATTTTGGAAGAGCGAAAGAAAGAACTGGCACAGCTGATGGCTCGGGAAATGGGTAAGCCGCTGCCGCAGGGAATATCAGAAGCCGAGAAATGTGCCTGGGTATGCGAGTACTATGCCGAAAATGCTGAAGATTTTTTAAGTGAAGAACAGATAGAATCGGATGCCGCTGAAAGTTTTGTGAGCTACCGGCCACTCGGGGTGGTGCTGGCTATCATGCCGTGGAATTTTCCTTTCTGGCAGTTGTTTCGGTTTGGAGCTCCGGCCTTGATGGCAGGAAATGCAGCTGTATTAAAGCACTCCGCAAATGTAACGGGCTGTGCGCTTGAAATTGAGTCAATATTACACGAGGCAGGTGTTCCGGAACAAGTATTTCGCACCATTATCGCTGAAACAGAGCAGATGGAACACGTGATTGAACATGATGGCGTAAAAGCCGTAACGCTTACCGGTAGTACCGGGGCAGGCAAAGCGGTGGCAAGCACGGCCGGCAGAGCGCTAAAGAAAACGGTCCTTGAGCTGGGCGGCAGCGATCCATACCTGGTACTTAAAGACGCTGACGTACAAAAAGCCGCCGAAACATGTGTGACTTCCCGGCTGATCAACAGCGGACAAAGCTGCATTGCGGCGAAACGGTTTATTGTAGTAGATGATGTTTACGAGGAGTTTCTGGAAATAGTGAAAAAGGAAATGGGTAAAAAGAAAATGGGTAAACCCTTGGAGGACGACGATATCGACATTGGCCCAATGGCCCGCAAAGACCTGCGCGATGAATTGCACCAGCAGGTTGAGCAAAGCATAGAGGCCGGTGCTGAATGTATTTTAGGGGGCAAAATTCCAGAAGGGAAGGGTGCATTTTATCACCCTACAATTTTGACCAACGTAGCCAAAGGCATGCCCGCCTACCATCAGGAATTATTTGGACCGGTAGCCTCAGTAATTAGGGTGAAGGACGAAGAGGAGGCTATAGCCGTAGCTAATGACACTGATTTTGGCCTTGGCGCAGCCGTTTTTTCCAGTAACGTTGAACGTGCACGTACAATTGCTGCTGAGAAACTTGAGGCAGGCTGCTGCTTTGTAAATGAGTTTGTAAAATCGGATCCGCGCCTGCCGTTTGGTGGCATAAAACAATCGGGCTACGGACGCGAGCTATCGCATTTTGGAATCAAAGAGTTTGTAAACATTAAAACAGTCTATATAGGAAAATAGGGTGTAAGCTTTTATGTTTGTGATTGTCTTATATATGTGTCGGTGTTTTGAGCTAATCCGATAATAAATTACGCATGTATATTATGCGGTAATCAATCAAAAATAATGAGGGTCAATCATGAAAACGAGAATACTATTTACATATGGAATGTTAATGTTACTCACCGTAACTCTTATCTCCTGTTCAGATAGCGGTACAGACGCGAGTGAGCCAGAACCACCATCGCTGCCAAATTTATCAGCGTATGCTCAGGTTGAAACAGATTACTTTCAAAACATGGGTTCGGAAGCTTCTCCTGCAGTTACAAATTCGATAAATTATGCCACGGCGCAGAGTTTAGTCCTTGGCTTTAGCAGCCTATCTATGATCGGTCAGGTTTATACCGGGTTTTTGAGCAGCGCTCAATCTTCGAATGCCGAATTTAATAACGGAATTTGGGAATGGG
>NNSL01000418.1 GCA_003123965.1 Balneolaceae bacterium SMO_bin1 | reverse complement strand
GATCCATAAACTGCGACAGCTGATTGGTACCGAAGAAGGTATTAATCACGCTGGAAATTGTTCGGGCATTCACCAAATCTTGTGGCGTCAACTGCTCGGCATCACGCGAATTCATGCGTTCCTTAATGGTTCGCGACATACGCGCAAGGCCTATTGAGAATTGCTGACCAAGCTGTTCTCCAATGGTACGAACGCGTCGGTTGCTAAGGTGATCAATATCATCCACCTGCGACTTCATATCCTTGAGGCGAATCACTTCTTTCACAATCGCTACGATATCTTCTTTCACCAAGTAGCGGGTTTCCATATCCACGTCTTGCTTCAAACGCTTGTTCAAGCGATATCGCCCTACTTCACCAAGATCGTACTTTTTGTCGCTGAAGAAAAGACGCTCGAGCACTTGTCGTGCGGTTTCAGGATCAGGCATTTCGCCGGTTCGAATTTGGCGGTAAATTTCGCCAAGCGCAGAATTTGTATCGTGCGCCGGATCTTTACGCAGGGTGTTCATCATAACCGAGCGCTCAGATTCCTCCGGGCTGATGGTCTGAACAGAAACATAATCCAGATCAGCTTCTTTTAGAGTACCGTAATCATCTTCTTCAAGTTCATGGTCGCGCTCCAGCAGCACATTGCGGCTCAGCGCTTCAGAAACTTCACCAGTTTCTTCATCAACCACTTCTTCCATTTCTTCAACAACGATGTCGCTGGCCAACCGTCGGCCTACAAGTTCTTTGTTGAATTTCTTTTTGGTATCAAACTCAATTTCCTCGGTCATTTCAAAGAGCTCAAACAGCTCTTTGTCATCCGAATAGCCCAATGCGCGCAGCAAAGTTGTGGCCGGAACCTTTTTCTTACGATCGATATACGCCCACAGCACGTCGCGAATATCCGTAGAAAACTCAATCCAGGATCCTTTAAACGGAATCACACGTGCATTATAAAGCTGGGTTCCGTTGGGGTGCTCGTTAGTGCCGAAAAATACACCCGGCGAACGGTGCAGCTGCGATACAATCACACGCTCAGCACCGTTTATAATAAAGGTTCCGCGATCGGTCATCCATGGAAGATCTCCCAGAAACACTTCCTGC
Organism: Balneolaceae bacterium SMO_bin1; assembly: GCA_003123965.1. Next base: position 2,536 of record NNSL01000418.1, on the reverse strand, counting down.
TCAATCGTTTCCGTTGCCTCGTCATCATCGTCAACAGCAGAAAGGCGCATTTTTGCTTTCAGCGGAACGGCGTATGAAAGTCCCCGTTCCTGGCATTCCTTCATGCTGTACTTCGGGGTATCCACGCTGTAATGGATAAACTCCAGAATATGTGTTTCTCTGGAATCCATGATGGGATAGTTCTCAGTAAAAATCTTTTGCAGCCCTTGTACTTTCCGGTCCTCGGGTGCTACATCGAGTTGAGTAAACTCCTCAAATGATTCTAATTGGATATCAAGAAAATCAGGATAGTCCAGTACGTGTTCGGTGCTTGCAAATGTGAGACGGTCGGTGAAAGGGATTTTATCCATGTTACTTGTTGTACTCAAAGGAACCTCTCCTTTAAATTAAAATGAATGGTGGCAATCAAAATAAACGAGCTGCGCGACTGCCAATTTTTCTGGCGGTTTATAAGACGCCAATAGCCAATACCGTATATAACGATATTGGCTGGCGTAAAATTATGTGCTAAAAGAAGCTTATTTACTTAAGCTCTACTTCAGCACCAGCATCTTCAAGCTTAGACTTAAGGTCTTCTGCTTCGGCTTTAGCTACACCTTCCTTAATGGGGCTAGGTGCATCATCTACCAAACCTTTGGCTTCTTTCAAGCCCAGACCGGTAATGCTGCGTACTTCTTTAATGACAGCAATTTTCTTGTCGCCGGCGCCTTTAAGAATAACATCAAATTCGGTTTGTTCTTCACCGCCGCCGGCTTCTCCGCCGCCGCCTCCGGCTACTACTGCTGTAGCGGCCGCCGGCTTGATGTCGTATTCTTCTTCAAGAACCTGTGCAAGTTCGTTTGCTTCTTTTACTGTTAAGTTGACTAATTGTTCAGCTAAATCTTTAACGTCAGCCATTATATTACTCCGATTGATCTTTATGAATTAAAAAATTGTGTTGTGAATTATTACGCTTCGCCTTGTTCGGCTATGGTTTCAACAGCGCCGGCAATATTTTTACCGGGAGCTTGCAGTGCACTTACCACGTTTGATACAGGAGCAAGCAACAGTCCGACGATATCGCCGATAACTTCGCTTTTGCTCTTCATGGCAGCCAATGTTTCAAGTTCATCTTCACCGTAGTAATCACCATCGATGATAGCTGCTTTGAATTTTGGCTTCTGTATCTCCTCGTTAAATTTTTTGAGGATTTTGGCGGGTGCCGCCAGCTCTTCTTCTACAAAGGCAAATCCATTCTGCTCAACAAGATGCGGATACAAATCTTCATAGCCTCCAACATCTTCCAGGGCACGCTTCACCAAGGTGTTTTTATACACTTTAAAGGTGATGTCGCCTTTGTAAAATTCGCCACGCATGTCGTTGATTTCAGAAACCGACATACCCGAATAATTGGTGATATAAACTGCTCCAGCACCATCCAGGTTTTCGGTTATTTCTTCAACAACTGCTTTTTTTCTGCTAAAGTTGGCATATCAATTATCTGTCTTCAAATTTATATTCTAGGCAGACATAACAGACGAACGGCTCAGCGGAATGCCGGGGCCCATCGTCGTGCTCATAGTTGCATTCCTGATATAGAGTCCCTTAGCTGATGCCGGACGAAGACGCATAACCTCTCGGAAAAATGCGAGGGCGTTTTCGCGCAGTTCGTTAGCATCAAAACTAGCTTTCCCGATCGATGCATGAAGGTTTCCTTGCTGGTCCACCCGGAAATCAATTTTTCCGGCCTTCGCTTCCTGGATCGCTTCAGCTACATCATTAGTTACGGTTCCACTTTTGGGGTTGGGCATTAAGCCACGGGGACCAAGTATACGTCCCAATCGACCAATTTTGCCCATAACATCAGGGGTAGCAACTACTACGTCAATGTCTGTCCAACCATCTTCAATTTTCTCGATATACTCATCAAGGCCTACATGATCTGCGCCAGCTTCTTTCGCTTCTTCCTGCTTGGCTTCGCTCACCAAGGCAAGAACGCGCACCTCTTTACCCGTACCATTCGGCAGAGTTACAGAACCACGCACCATTTGATCGGCATGCCGGGGATCAACTCCCAGACGTAAATCCACATCAACTGATGCATCGAACTTTACTTTAGAGGTCTTTTTGACGAGATCGCAAGCTTCTTCAAGAGTATATTCTAAATCTCTATCGACAAGCTTGGCAGCCTCTTCGTACTTTTTTCCTCGTTTTGACATATGATTGTTTACTTATCTCTTAAAACTCTCAGACCCATGCTGCGTGCCGTGCCTGCGATCATTTCAGCCGCACGGTCCACCTCAAAGGCGTTAAGATCTTCCATTTTTTGCTCTGCAATTTCTTTGCATTGCGTGAAAGTAACTTGACCAACTTTATTTCGGTTGGGTTCACCCGAACCTGATTTAATATTGGCAGCCTGTTTCAGCAATACTGCAGCAGGCGGAGTTTTCGTCTTAAACGTAAAAGACTTATCCTGAAACACTGTAATTTCAACCGGAATAATAGTACCGGCATCTTCTTGTGTTGCAGCATTAAAAGCCTTGCAAAACTCCATAAT
>NNSL01000007.1 GCA_003123965.1 Balneolaceae bacterium SMO_bin1 | reverse complement strand
CTCTTTCGTTCAGCATCAGCTGAGAGAAGCTTTATTCCAGGTTTTGTGAATGAATATGTAACCTTTGAAGATGCGAAAACAGAACACCTGCACAAGCAGGATAGAGTTGGAACATACGGCAGCACTCACCTTGCAATTGTACAAACTCCGTTATGACAAGATCGAGTAATACAAATGCTGATGCCTTGGGAAGTTATTACCGGTGGCACGCTCCCTTCTACGACATAAGCCGGTGGAGCTTTCTATTTGGGCGCAATAATATTATTACCCGGCTGCCATCCCTTCCTCACCATGCCAGCATTCTGGAAGTTGGTTGCGGAACCGGCCGCAATATAGCTTTACTGCAAAAGCAGTTTCCCACGTCAAAAATTACGGGTATCGACTGCTCTGAGTGTATGCTCGGCTTCGCCCGAAGCAAGCACCAAAGCACAGAGAGCAAGCTCCTGCAAGGTGTTTATGGCAAGCATGAGGTAATAAATCAAAAGTTTGATTTAATTTTGCTCTCCTACACTCTTACAATGATGCAGCAGCCGTTTGAACAAACTATTGAAAAGCTAGCTTCTGATCTGGAAGAAAATGGGGTAATTGCAGTTGTTGATTTTCATCATACCCCGTACAACTGGTTTCATTACTGGATGAAGCAAAATCATGTGACTATGGATAAAACGCTGCTTGGTTTACTACAAAACCGGTTTGAACCAATACATATTGAGGTAAAACCTGCTTATTTGGGATGGTGGTGGTATTTCTCGTTCATTGGTAAGAAGGAGTAATACAATTGAGTGATGATCACATTTGCTTTATTTTCACCATAGCCAATCAATACTTAAAGAGAAGTAATGGATAGAATTAAAGACAAAATAGAGGACATTAAACAGGAGCTTAAAGAACAGCCGAAGGATGCCGATCTTCTTTGCGAGCTAGGCGTTGGCTACCATTTAATTGGCGAATATGAGCAAGCCCTGGACTCCCTGAAAAAAGCAGCCCAGATAGATCCAAAGAATCACGTTATACAGTACAATCTTGGCAACACGTATGCAGAAATGCAGCAGATGGAACCGGCTATTCACCATTTGATGAATGCCATTGATTTAAAACCGGATTATGTGCCGGCGCTTAACAATCTTGCAGACATTTACGAGCAAGCTGGAGAAACTGAACGAGCTGGTGAGCTTTTTGCCTATATCACAAAAATTAAACCGGATGACGCCATGGGATATTTTAATCTCGGTAATTTCTACCTACGTCAGAATGATACCGTAGAAGCCGGCAAACAATACCAAGAGGCCATCGAACGGGATCCCAAGTTTTACGAGGCATATAATAATATCGGTTATATTTTAAAGCACTTGGGCAAGTACGAAGAAGCCATTCCATACTATGAGCAGTGTCTCAAAATCAATCCCGAATTTGACCCCGCCCAAGAAGACCTGCAAGAGTGCCGGGAAAAATCATCATCGTAATACGGAGTTTCCAACCATTTTCTGATATCTCGGAAGGTTGGCAATAAAAAATGGTAGAATCCACTACCTAATTTTTCCATTCTTAACACAATTTCCGGTTAATATTATAGATTGGTGAATTGAAGTGATAAAAGTCCTTCATCCATCAACAACTTCAACTCTCAATTACCTGTTATGACTTCTTATTTTAAAACTATGTTTTGTGTGTGTATAGCAGCTGCACTGATTTTTACATCGTGCGATCAGTCTTCATTGACCTCAACCACTGAAGAATCTGCAAGTCCCGGTAACATAATGACATCAACCGATACTGATAATCCACGGCATATTGACCTGGGTACAGTAGACAGTATAGATGATGTCAATATTGCGCTAGCAGAGAAAGGATTAAATGTACGTCTGGCCTATGCTGAAACTGTGACCAAAGCAAATGGCGCGGAGACAGCAGAAGGGCAAACTATTTTCGCCAACGACCGTACTAAACGCCTTGGTGCCCAATGGGTTTCAGGTGATGCCCGAAGAGATGCCGATGGCAATAATCTTACATATACCATCTGGAACCTTTTTGCACCTGCCAATTTTGGCACCCCAAACGAAGTTGACAGCTCTCCTGCCATCGATGCTTCTTTTGATACTTGGAGCAACATCAAAAAGAAGGCAAAACTGAATATCATAAAACGGCCGAATACTTCCACAAATCCAAGTGCAATACTAGGCGGCGATCCGTTCCTAGCTGATATTTCGGAAGTAGGATTTCTGCCCGGATTCTTTTTTGAATTCTTTGTTGGCCCCGGTTCAAGCCAAAGCGTGCTGGGAGTAGCATTTACCTTTGTTTTTATTGACGCCAATGGCGACCCAACTGATGTCAATAACGATGGTTATGATGATATAGCACTCAAGGAGATTTGGTACAATGACAGTTTCTCATGGTCAACAGATAACACGCCTGGCACTGTTGACATCGAAACAGTAGCTCTGCACGAAAATGGCCATGCCCTTGGTTTTGGTCACTTTGGTAAAGTCTTCGTTACAAATAACAACAATAAATTGCATGTTGCGCCACGCGCGGTGATGAATGCAGTTATACTCGGCGTGCAGCGAGATTTGCTGGGAACAGATAAAGCATCTTACAACAGCATTTACGGCAACTGGCCCAAATAGAAATTTCAGCCAAATAAAAAAGCCTCTTCCCGCAAGAAGAGGCTTTTTTTATGTAAGAGATTTACTAGAAGCTAGTCCCAATCTGGTGCAAAGCTGGGATTGACCAATCGCTTCGATTTTTCAATCATGTCGATACGCTCAAATTCCTCATCCGTAAGCTCAAAATCGAAAATATCGAAATTAAGTTTAAGATGTTCTTGCGAAGATGCTTTCGGAATAGCCACCACGTTTTCCTGCTCAATCAACCAGCGAAGAGAAACTTGTGCCGGTGTTTTTCCATACTTTTCGCCGATTTCACCCAGCACTTCATTTTCCTGTACTTTGCCTTGTGCAAGCGGGCTGTACGCGGTAAGCAGAATTCCATTTTCGATTACATAATCGAGCAAATCTAACTGGTCAAGAAATGGATGAAATTCCACTTGGTTGCAAAATATTGGCGCCCTGATTTCTTCGTTTACCTTTTTCAGCATGCTTAAGGGAAAATTGCTTACTCCAATATTCATTGCCTTTCCCTGGTCACGCAGTACCAGCATCGACTCGATCGTTTCGCGTAAGTCATATTGGTCGTTGGGCCAATGGATCATCAGCAAATCTACATAAGGAGTATCCAAGTTCCGAAGGCTCTCTTCAGTGGTCTGGAGTACATCTTCAGGATCCAAATTTGTATGCCAAATCTTTGTCGATAGGAAAATGTCTTCGCGGGGCACGGTAGAAACGCTCATTGCCTGTCCAATTTCACGCTCATTTTTGTACATCTGAGCGGTATCAATATGCCGGTACCCAATATCCAGTGCCATTCGTACTGCATTGGAGCATTCACGATCGTGGAGCTTATAAGTTCCCAGCCCAATTTCGGGGACATCTATCCCCTGAATATTCTTGTATTGCATGAAGTCTATTTAGCTAAATTTATTTAAGTTAAATGAGAGTGATAAACATTTTTTGCATGAATTTGATTCATGCTAGTTCTCGTTTTACAGTAAAAATTATTCTTTACGCTTGTCCCGCAAT
>NNSL01000177.1 GCA_003123965.1 Balneolaceae bacterium SMO_bin1 | reverse complement strand
CGCGCCGCAGATTGTACTGGTCGGAATTTCCGGTAATATAGATGACGGGAACCGACGAGGTTTGCGAATTTCCTGCATAGCTTCTACTCCGTCAACGTCATCTTTTAGCTGTATATCCATCAAAATGAGATCAGGTTGCAGCTCCTGGGCTGTTTCAATGGCAGTTTTTCCAGTGATTTTTTATCAACTACTTCGTGGCCCAATTTGCCGATCATGCGCTCAAGGACCATGGAGAGAATCATGTCGTCTTCAACTATAAGAATTTTCTTAACGGCGTCGTCCATCGGGGAGATGAATCCTATTTCTTACTGGGGTTAAATTTCGGTTCAATTAAAGAATTATTTTTCAATTAACCTAAAGCAACATCAAGCAGCATCATGATACTAAAACCCACCATAGTGCCCATAGTGGCGATATCTGTGTTGCCTGAAAGCTGGGATTCCGGGACCAGTTCTTCAATCACTACGTAGATCATGGCGCCGGCGGCAAAAGCGAGTGCATACGGTAAAATGGGCTGAATCATGAGCACGGCGGCCGCTCCTATAACGGCAGATATAGGTTCTACAACACCCGATAGCTGGCCGTACCAGAAGCTTTTACCTACCGAGAGGCCCTCGCGTCGCAACGGTACCGAGACGGCTGTTCCTTCCGGAAAGTTTTGGATGCCAATGCCCATTGCCAGGGCAACGGCTGCGGCAACTGTGGCACCGCCTGCGGCTTCAATTCCTGACGCTGCCGCTCCGAAAAGTACGCCAATGGCCAGCCCCTCCGGAATATTGTGGATTGTAATTGCCAAAACCAGCAGCGTAGCCCGGCGCCATGATGTCTGTGGGCCCTCGGCTTCATCGGTGGGAAAACCCAAGTGAAGATGGGGAACGTAAGCGTCGCAAATGCGCAAGAATATACCGCCTGTTAAAAAACCAACTACGGCCGGAAGCCAGGTAATGACACCCTGGGCAGCAGCCATTTCGATGGAAGGGGAGAGCAGTGACCAGAAACTGGCCGCTATCATCACACCTGCCGCAAAGCCCAGCATGGCATCCAGCACTTTTTGGTTGATCGTGCGAAAGAAAAATACGAGCGCTGCACCCAGCGAAGTCAGCCCCCATGTGAACAAACCGCCCATCAAGCTTTGGTAAATCGGGCCGATTGATAAAAACCAATCCTGTATTGATGATAAATCCATGTTATTGCTTCAATTTTAATCAGAATTAAATAATAGGATAAGCATTTTATCGCTCAATCAATATTCAAGATTAGTGCAGGCTAATTTTATTTGAGAGTCTCTTCTGCGATGCGTTAATCGAATTTCAATCTCTCAAATAAAGAAAATGAATATTTTAAAAAGCCCAAGAGCGTGCAGAATGTTAAATTAGGTATCACAAATAGTTTAGTCTTGGCTAAAATTTATTTTATATTTAACTCAATTAAATATTAAGCAGATTATTGAATACCACTTGATCACTTTGCTTTTATAATCAGCGATAGATCGATTAGAAAATATTTATGGCAAGCATACAAGAAGTTCTGGATATACTGATTTTTTCGGTTCGAGACGGTTTTGTACAGGTAAGTGCGTTTGTAGCCATTACCGTTTTGCTTTTCAGTTATATTCAATATCGATCGGGCGGCCGCCTTGTTCGATTTCTGGAGAATAATCATCGCTTGCAGCCCATTGCGGGTGCATTGCTGGGATTAACGCCGGGTTGCGGTGGAGCTATTATTGCTATGCCCCTGTATGTGCGTGGTTCTGTAAGCTTTGGTACGGTGGTTGCAACGCTTGTGGCAACAGCGGGTGACTCTGCGTTCGTTATTTTAACCCAGGCGCCGGTAGCTGCATTATATGCTTACGGGATGGCAGCAGTGGCCGGCATTTTATTTGGCTATGCCATTGATATTTGGGGACTCGGAACGGCCCGGCTTGATGCCGCCGTGCAGCAAATAAGCGGATCAGTGATGAAAAATAAGCTTGCCACTGCTAGTGTTGCCAGCACTAAACCAAGTTTGTCCGATGCGGAAATGTATGCAGAAAACAATCATAATCCGCATAATAACGGAAACACAAACCCTGGAATACTTGCAAAAATCACTCATGGCGTCCATGTTTTGTGGTGGGTGTTGGCGATATCAGGATTGATTGCCGGGATTGAATATCTACGCAGGGGCGCACCTGACGTACCACTCCTTTTTGGGCTTACTTTTCCGGGATTCTTTACTATTGCCGGGTTGCTGGGCACAGTTTTATCGTTTTACCTTTATTTTGTGGGACGAAAAATTATCGGTGAAAATGGAGTAGGTGGTATGCATTCGGTAGGCAGTACGTACGATTCGTTTAAGCACGCCGCCATGGAAACAAGTATGGTAACAGTCTGGGTTATTGCTGCGTACCTGCTCTACGAATATTGTGTATTGCTCTTTTCGCTGGATATTGGCGCGCTCGCAGCAGCGGCGGGTATCTGGGCGCCCATCGCGGGAGCAGGCCTAGGCATTGTACCCGGTTGTGGTCCGCAGATTATCTTTGCCACGCTTTACGCCGGAAACCAGATTCCGTTTTCTGCACTGGTAGCCAATGCAATCAGCCAAGACGGAGATGCTCTCTTTCCTCTGATGGCCATTGATATGAAAGCCGCAATAATAGCCACAATTTATACGACCATCCCGGCATTGATTGTAGGCAGTCTTCTCTACTATTTCTGGCCTTTTGCCAGCATCGGGTTTGGGGTGATCGGGCAATAAGCCATCAATTTAAGGCCGTTAATCCATTTCAGATTTCCAGAAGATAATTCCGCCGGCCTGCTTGCCTACTTCTATCACGGTGGTGCGCTCGAGCTGGTTTAGATCAATGATATCTACCGAGCCGGGCTCGCCGCCAATTCCTTCAACCGAAATAAACGCCAGTCGGCTGTCTGGAGTGATAGTGACACCGTGAGAAACTTTACGGCTGTTTGCGATATTCGCTGTTTCCTGCCCAGACTCCAGATTCCATACACCGGTAGCACCCGCTCCTTTATAGCTGGCTACCAGCCATTTCCCGTCCGCGCTCACCTCTAGGTTGTAGGGCGCACTTCCTTCACCGGTATCAAACGTGCGGCGAATACTCCAGTTATCCGTGGCAATTTCTTTGATGACATCTGAACCATTACAGGCTACATAGACCAATTTTTTAGTTGGATGCGGATCAACCCATGTGGGTTTGCATTGAGGGGCGGGCATTTGTTCATCACTCGAATGCATGCCGTTTCCAGAGGAGTTCATGGACATGGCTTCAGGGGCGACATCAGTGAGGGGAAAGCGTTTTGAAATACTCAATGAGGCGGTGTTGATCTGCATTAGCTCGTCGGTCATCATGGATACGTGGTACTGGTAACGGCCGTCGTCGGTGATGCGTGAGCCGTGCGGCATAATGCCGGTTTTGATATCCGTAACTACTTGCATGGCTTCAGGATCAACAACCGATACTGTGCTCGGTTCCATATCGCCGTGCAGGTTAAAGTTTACCACGTACAGCAGTCCGGTAGCCTTTGATATTTCAAGGCTGGCCGGAAACATGCCAAGCTCTGTTTTGGAAACCATTTTGTTTGTACCGGTTTCATACTTATAGAGCCAGCCGTAGGGATTTCCGTGCGCTATAGTAAGGTACCAGTACTGGCCTTTCAACCCCACATTTAGG
>NNSL01000006.1 GCA_003123965.1 Balneolaceae bacterium SMO_bin1 | reverse complement strand
AACGTCTACGAATTTGTGCCCGAAGAAAAGCAGCAGCGTGCCATGGACTGGCTTGCTGAGAACGGCTTTAAAGTGCCCGAGTGGATGTTGAATTACGAAGTGCTTAACCGCATCAATGAAAGTTCGGTAGTTGATGACATCCGCAGTGCGCAGGTGAACCTGCTGAACAGTTTGGCAGCACCTGAGATGCTGGGACGCCTGATTGAGTGGAATTCTCGTGTTGACGGCGACACTTACACCACTTTCGAAATGATGGATGATCTGCGAAATGCCATCTGGAGCGAGCTGGACAGCAACAGCGAAGTAAATGTGTACCGGCGTAACTTGCAGCGGGCATATGTTGAACGTATGGAGTACCTGATGACCGAAGAACCAAGCGTACCCCCGCAGTTTGCCCAGTACTTCGATATCAATGTCGATGTCAGCCAGTCTGATATCCGGCCTATTGTTCGTGAGCAACTGCAGCAGTTGCTGCAAGAGGTTAAGCGATCTCAGGGACAGGTTAACGACCGCGCAACGCGCGTGCACTTAGCCGACGTTGAGCAGCGCATTCAAAACGTTCTCAATCCAGATGACTAAGATAAAGCCTACATAGTATCACTTGTTTAAAGCCTCGGCGAAAGCCGGGGCTTTTTTATTGAGCTACATTTTTTTACATCTGGTAGTTGAAAAAAGCTGCTTCTTTCTATACTCTCTGCTTAATAGTTCAATTCTTATCCACTAAACCTATTTGTGATGAAAACCTATACTTCGGGGTGCAAGCCACTTTTTACACTGCTTTTCACGTTTTTGATTTGCGCAGGCTTTTCTTTTAACAGTCAGGCTCAGCAGCTTGATATGGAAAAGCTCACAGCCATGAGTCCCAGAAACATCGGCCCGGCTGGTATGAGCGGACGCGTTACGGCAATCGATGCCATAGTTGAGAATCCTGACATCATTTATGTGGGCACCGCTTCCGGCGGCATATGGAAATCAACCAGCGGGGGCACCGACTGGCAGCCAATTTTTGATGATGCGCACGTTGCATCCATTGGCGATATCGTCATACACCAGAAAAATCCCGATGTCATTTGGGTTGGTACGGGTGAAGGAAACCCCCGAAACAGCATCACGCTCGGTGCCGGTATATACCGCTCTATTGACGGCGGTAAAACTTGGGAGCTGATGGGTTTGGAAGAGACGCGGAGCATCCACCGGGTGATTGTACACCCCGACAATCCCGATATTGTCTGGGCCGGTGCATCAGGCAACCCCTGGGAAGAGAATGAACATCGCGGCGTGTACAAAACCACTGATGGCGGCGAAACCTGGGAGAAAATTCTGTATGTGGATGAGCGGACGGGGGTAGGTGATATGGTAGCCGATCCGTCCAATCCAAACAAAATTTTGGTGAACATGTGGGAGCACCACCGCGATGCCTGGTTTTTTGAATCGGGCGGCGATAGCTCCGGGCTGTATATGACACTTGACGGTGGTGAAAACTGGACTGAGCTTACCGAAGAAAACGGCATTCCCGGCAAGCCGTTGGGCCGTATGGGACTGGCGTTTGCTCCCAGCAACCCGGAGGTGGTGTATGCACTGATTGAATCAACAAATAATGCTTTTTTCCGCAGTGATGACGGCGGCTATACCTGGGAGCAACAAACCGATGAAGGCATCGGTGGACGACCTTTCTACTACGCTGATATCCGCGTAGATCCCAAAGATGAAAACCGTATTTATAACCTGTTTTCCAGGGTGTCGCGCAGTATTGACGGCGGCAAAAATTTCGAGCAAATCATTCCTTATTCAGGCGTCCATCCTGATCACCATGCCTGGTGGATTCATCCCGAAGACCCCAGCCTGATTTACGAAGGCAACGATGGCGGATTCAATATCTCGCGCGACCGTGCCGAAACCTGGGAGTTCGTGGATAATATTCCCGTATCGCAGCCTTATCACGTAAACGTTGATATGGACGTGCCGTACAATGTGTACGGCGGCATGCAGGATAATGGGACCTGGCAGGGGCCAAGCGCGGTGTGGCGTGCGGGCGGCATCCGAAATGGATACTGGGAAGAAATCCTATTTGGTGACGGCTTCGACGTGGCTATCGATCCCGATAATTCACGCTATGTCTATGGCATGTCGCAGCGCGGCAACGTGCGCCGTATTGATACTGAAACGGGTCATGCTGCCAACGTGCAGCCGGTTCACCCCGAAAATGCGGAGCTTCGCTTCAACTGGAATGCCGCGATTGCCGTGAGTCCGCATCAAGGCTCAACAATCTATTTTGGCAGCCAGTTTTTGCACAAAAGCACCGACCGCGGCGAAAGCTGGGAGATCATATCACCCGATTTAACCACTAACGATCCCGACAAGCAGCGCCAGCATGCCAGCGGCGGGCTCACCATTGATGCCACCGGCGCCGAAAATTTCACCACTATTACCGCTATTGATGAAAGCCCAATGACGGAAGGTGTGATTTGGGTGGGCACCGATGACGGCAATGTACAGGTAACCCGCAATGGAGGCGAATCGTGGACCAATGTTGCCGAAAACCTGCCGGATTACCCCGAAGGCAGCTGGGTGCACCAAGTGCATGCTTCCGATCATAATGACGGTGAAGCGTTTGTAGTTATCAACGACTATCGCCGCGGCAATTGGGACCCAATGGTATATCACACCACCAACTACGGTGATTCCTGGGAAAATATCGTGGCCGACAAAGGACTGTGGGGCTATTCGCTTTCATTCGCCCAAGATCCGGTTGAGCCGAACCTCATGTTCACCGGTACGGAGTTCGGTCTGTATGTGAGTATCGACGGAGGGGATAACTGGACCAAATGGACGGTCGATTATCCCACCGCCTCAACCTACGATATGGTGATTCACCCGCGCGACCACGACTTGGTAATTGCCACCTTCGGGCGCTCATTCTGGGTGCTGGACGATATTCGTCCCCTGCGTGAAATGGCAGCCAATGGAGCTGAAGAGCTGGAACGTGCGCTTAATGTGTATCCGGCTCCCGTAGCGTACCAGGCCGAATGGCGGCAGGCAGCCGGCACCCGTTTTGATGCCGACGGCAGTTACCGCGGTGAGAATATCGACGATGATCCGCAAATTAGCTACTCCGTAAATATGGACGAGCTAGAGAAAATTCGAGAAGAACAGGAGGCTGAGGAAATTTTCATCAAAGTAGAAGTTGCAAACAGCGATGGAGAAATTGTTCGTACATTCTTTGAAGAGCCCGACCAAAACGGATTGAACCGCATGGGCTGGGAAATGGAAGAGGACGGCGTGCGGCCTCCGAACGCCGAGCCGCTGGAAGAAGGTGAAGCCATGCCCGGCGGAGTAGAACTGCTACCCGGGACCTACACGCTGCACTTTTCGTACGGCGATTATTCCGACAGCACCTCGGTTGAAGTGAAGTTTGATCCGCGTATACCGTTTGACATGGCTGATCTGCAATCTCGTCGTGCCATGCTCAAGGAAATGGAGCAGCTTTCTGCTACCTTCAGTGAGGCAACCAACCGAATTGAAGATGCCGAGGAAACGCTTCAAAGCATCACCGAAACCCTGCAGGCTGATGAAAGCGAATCCGAAGCCATTGCCGACCTGATGGAACGCACCAAGGCCATGCAGGATACCCTGAATGAAATGGATTCGTTCTTCTCCCGTCAGTGGGGCGGCCGCG
>NNSL01000274.1 GCA_003123965.1 Balneolaceae bacterium SMO_bin1 | reverse complement strand
CCGGGATTAATCGCAGCATCAGTCTGCAAAAAGCTTTCATATCCGGCGCCTTGGTCAATAATGTTAATGGTTCGTTCCTTGGCGGAAATAATTCCTTTAGATACCGAGTGTGCTAAATTGGTCTGCAGCGGGCTACCAATAGCTAATACCATTTCGCCTACGCGTACGGCGTCACTGTCACCAATTTCGATTGAGGTGAGATTATCGGCTTCAATTTTAATCACGGCAATATCAGTCTGCGGATCGCGCCCGATAATTTCACCTTCATATTCTTCGCCGTTATCGAGGCCTACCGTAATTTCATCAGCTTCGGCTACCACATGATTATTTGTGAGAATATATCCTTCCTGCGATACAATTACGCCCGAACCGAGGCCCTGCCGCTGGCGTTGTTCGGGTTCGCCTTGCGGGTTGCCGAAAAATCGGGAAAGTGGATTTTGAGGGGCCTCAACGGTTTGCGTAACCCGTATGGTTACTACGGCGGGCTTAGTTTCGTCAATAATTTCAACAATGGCATCATTAAGCTGTTGCAGGCTCGCGGCCGGTTGGCGGTCGGCGCTGGGTACTTCGGTCGTGGCCGTAAAGTCAGGCATGCTAATCATGGATGCCTCCTGAGAGTTGCCGTCAATGGCAAAAAAGCCCACCACCAGAAGAGCGGCAACAGCAAATAGGGCAAGAATCGATTTTGTTTGTTTCATAAGAATATCGGAATTAATGAAAGGTCAAATGCTTGTATTTACAATAACTAACCCCTAAGGGTGATAAATTATTGTGCTACCTAATTGAATAAAAAGCCCGAAGTTGGCGTTCAGCAACTCCGGGCAACGCGTGATATTAATGTGATCGATTAATTAATCTCGATCTGTTTTTTCACTTTATTTTCCTGTTTGTTGATGGTGATGTTCAGCAGGCCATTTTCGTAGCTGGCCTGAATGCTGTCTTCATCAACATTATCGGGCAGCTGGAACGAACGATTAAACGAACCATACTTGGTTTCTACGCGGTGAAAGGTTTTACCTTCTTCTTCCTGTTTGAAAGTGCGCTCACCGGAAAGTGATAGCCGTCCGTTTTCCAGACTGATGTTAATATCTTCTTTTTTCATGCCGGGCAGTTCAGCAGAGATCATAAATTGATCGTCGCTTTCAGAAATATCGATGCTCGGCACAAAAGAATCCCGATTAGCGTTAATGGCATCATTGAAAAATTCGTCCATGATGTCGGAAAAACGCTTATTCATTTTGTTTTCTGGTCGTGAATATCGCATCAAAGTCATAATAACTACCTCGTGTTGATTTAATTAGATTTAAAAAACTTCAATCGATTTACACTTTAAAGAAGCAAGTGCTATGCCAGCTACGAGGCAGGGCAGGGAGACTGACATTCAGCCAGCGTTGCTCTGCTTTTTTTACAGAGCCTTAATGGGGAGCGGAAAAGTTGTCACTGGCTCCAAAGACAAACCGACAGCGCTCTGAACAGTTGGCAGTATACAGTTACCAGTGAAAAGTCTATAAAAAAGTGTAAGGAATTGATACTTGGCTTGTCTCCTAATCAAAAAAGCTAATTGAGATAGTATTATGGAGAATAATTTATATAACAAGGCGTATCAATTTGCAATACGAATGGTAAAAGCACACCAATATTAAATAAAGAACAGCGAGAATATGTGCTTTCAAAACAAATGCTACGTAGCGGCACTTCAATTGGCGCCAATATCGCTGAAGCGAATGGTGCTATCTCCAAAGCTGAGTTTTCTTTTAAAATATCGATCGCTTATAAAGAGGTTCTCGAAACCAAATACTGGCTCGAACTGCTGAAAGACACTGGCTACATAGATGATAGAACATTTGATGATTGCTATATTCAAGCTGATGAACTTGCAAAAATTACGTTCTCAATTTTGAAAACCACACGTATTAACAGTGGACAGGGAAACAGTGAGCAGTAAACTGTTAATAAATTAAAAACCGCTTTGAAGAAACAGGAATTAAGTTTGACATCTAAATACAAAACCGGCAGCCTTTGCTAACTGCTAACTGCTAACTGCTAACTGCTAACTGCTAACTGCTAACTGCTAACTGCTAACTGCTAACTGCTAACTGCTAACTGCCGTAACTATCATTCCATTCTTTGGCAATCATAAAGGCCAGTTCCAGGCTTTGCTGGTAATTGAGGCGGGGGTCGCAGTAGGTTTCGTAATTATGGTGCAGCTCACCTTCGTGCAGCCCTTTGGCGCCGCCCACGCATTCGGTCACATTATCGCCGGTAAGCTCCAGATGAATGCCGCCCAGGTAGCTGCCTTGGTTGCGGTGGATGGCAAACGTTTTGCGAATTTCGCCCAGAATATCGTCGAAATTTCGGGTCTTGGTGTTATTATCCGTTGAAAATGTGTTGCCGTGCATAGGGTCGCAGGTCCACACTACGGGCATGCCTTCCTTTTTCATTTGCTTAATAAATCGCGGCAGTCCATCTTCAACTTCATCTACGCCGAAACGGGTGATGAGCACAATTTTGCCTGCTTCATGCGTCGGATTCAGCTTTTCAATCAGGCTGGTGGTTTCATCAAGATCATAATTTGGGCCAACCTTTATGCCAATAGGATTTTGTATGCCGCGCAAGTATTCAACGTGCGCACCGTCAATATCACGGGTGCGATTGCCGAGCCAGACTAAGTGACCGCTCAGGTTATACCAGCCTTCGCGCCGGGGCACCTTGCGCGTTTGCGCCGAATCGTAATGCAGGTTCAGCCCTTCGTGGGAGGTATAAATGTTGATTTTTTGTACCGTATCAAACTGGTTTGGTGCAATAGTCTCCATAAAGCTCACGGCTTTCTGGATGGAATTCACCATGGCCTCATATTCTTGGTAGTAGGAGTTTTGCTTCATAAAGTCCAGCTCCCAGTATTCGGGGTGATGCAGGTCGGCGAAGCCTTCATCGGAGAGCGCGCGCAGGAAATTGAGCGTCAACGCTGATTTGTGGTAGCCTTTAACCAGTCGCTGCGGATCGGGAATGCGTTCTTCGAGTACCGGTTTGATGCTGTTGATGAGATCACCGCGGTAATTCGGAATTTTTTCACCGTCCACAATTTCGTAGTCGCGCGATCGCGGCTTGGCGTACTGCCCGGCAATACGGCCCACACGTGTAACCGGGGTACCCATTTCGTGAATCATGATGAAGCTCATCTGCAGGAGCACTTTTAGCAGGTTCACAATTTTGGGCGATCGACAATCTTCAAACGTTTCGGCGCAATCACCGCCCTGCAGTAAAAAGCCTTCGCCGTTTGCAATTTCAGCCAGCTTGCGCTTTAAGGCGCGTACTTCCCATGAGGTGATGAGCGGGGGCAGATCGCGAAGTTCGTTAACGGCGTCTTCTAGCTCCTGCTGGTCGGGATAGGTGGGAAGCTGCTTAACGGGGTAGTCTTTCCAGGAAACGGGCGACCAGTTCTGGGGCTCGGTGATATCGGTTGCGGGGGAATCGTTTTGCATCAGTACAAGATCGGTTGAAATTACAAGTGCCAAATATACGTGTTATATGCAACAATAAACAGCCGCTGCACCGTTTGATGAGGTATCGTTAAAAAATATTACAATAAGAGTACTTATTACCCGGGCTCTACTACAAATATGCCGCTTTTGTTAATATAGCCGTATTTGTTTGCCCCCCATTCTGCACCAGNGCACGGCCGT
>NNSL01000178.1 GCA_003123965.1 Balneolaceae bacterium SMO_bin1 | reverse complement strand
TAATTGCCCAACCTTTTGCTGTTTAATCGTGGGCATCAAATAAGAAAAATAGTCCTGTTTTATCTTTGTGAATTCACTCTCAGCTGCGCTTAAAGGTGTATACCCTCGTTCTTCAAAAATTGAAATCTAGGAACGCTTTTAACGCATTCTCCGCTACTTCCTCATCTGCAATACAAAATCCATAAAGTTCAGTGCCGTATCGATCAAAAACTGCTCGATATTCTGGATACGCATTAACCACATTTTTAGGGACATCGATATCAGTACGGACAGCATCTTTTTTTGCCCAGGCAATAGGTTCATTGCCCGAATACTGCTCATTCAACCATCGGGTAATCGCATTCATTTTCCGGGAATGGCCTGGCTTTCCAATAATATTTTCATCAGGGCTTAGACCTTGCGTCCCTACTACCATAGCAATCATGGTCGGCCCATCTTCAACCGGAAAAATGACAAAACTCATTCCGCTATATCCGCCACTTGTCGGATTGGATTCATGGATTATTGCAGAAAAAGGAACTTTGGCGACTGGCGTTCTAAATTGAATATTATTCTGGGATCTTAAAGAATAACGGCCACCATCAGAGCCAAAAAGAGATTGGAAGGCTGCTTCAGATTCTTCCGACCATGTATCAGAATTGTAGGTTTTCTTACAAAGCTCAAGTAGTTTCTGCATAAATGTTTTTAATTTTTAAAAGCCGCAAACAAAATGGATTCTTTTCTTGAGAAATAAAAATTCATACGCCAATACCCAAGCAAAGAATCCAGAAACTATCTGAGAGATCTTTCTAAAACAGCCACACAATCGTGATAAATATCGTGGCCAGAATCCAGAAGATGATATTGATGGTAGGCCTACTTTGGTGAGGTCGGTGAATTTGTATTGGCCGGCACCTAAAATAAGCGTATCGGCGCCATTACAACCAACCGTTAAAAGTGGAAGCTTCAAATGCAGGGAGGGTTGAAAGACGATCAGTCCAGCCTGGATGGATTCGGATTATACTGCTACTCTCTGCGATAGCTTAGAACGATTCACGCATCATCTCTTGTGCAAGGTGCTGAACGTATCGGTCCTCTACGAGAAAGTCGGGACGCGGGTCCAGAGACAGAATCGTTTCAAGCTGGGTTTTAGCCTCTTCGTGGCGATCAAAATCGAGCAGAATCCGAGCGTGCAGCAATAAGTTAGAAGGGTGCTCCGGCGCAATTTTCATCGCTTTTTTAACCAGTTCGAGTGCTTTTTCATCGGATGGCCACCCCATCACCAGTGGAATTTTTGGTGTATGAAAATGGACCTGTGCCAAAATTCGGTATCCGCCTCCTCCCTGGTACGCAGGTTCTAATTCAATAATGCGCTCACCAACATCCCGGAGCTTATTGGCAAGCCCATCGCGTACAGCAGCCCAAACGCCATTTACATCCACCCATCGCCCGCTGTTGGCGCCATACCATAATTTAATCGGCGTCGAATTTGGAAATTGCTCCATCATCCGTTCGCCCAACGCTTTTCCTTTATCATAAACGTCTTTGCTGTTGATCGGTTGTAAGTCCCGCATACATCCCCTTAAAATAATAGGATCGAAGCAGGTACACTACGGTCTGCTCAGTGTTAATATCCTGTTCAAGGGCCTGCTCAAATGCATTAATGGCATTGTTGATATATTTGGGCTCCACCCGGAAGGAGTCTGCCTCAGCCGAGCGCTGCTGAAACCAGTTCACTCCCTCCTCAAATGAATTCTGCGCTTCCAAATTAGTGGGTATTACAGTTTGCAAAGCAACAATAGAAAGCAGCAGGACCACTAATGGATGAATGGTGCGAAGGGTTTTATGAAAAGAGAGGGTTTTGCTCAAAATAGTTATTTTTAGGTTTCAATATGCCTTGTTATCATCAAAGCCCAGTATACGTAAGTATTTGGAGGGTTCTTAAAAGAGCAGTCTATTTGACCTGTAAAGGCATTAAAATATTCCGCTCCCGACAATGCCACAAGTCTCGCTAAATATAGCCGAAAGTGTACGAAAGTTGAAAACCGGCTAAGCTAAATAAGTACACCATACCCTAAGGCTGATAAGGAATTATTGCAAGCTTAGAATAATGAGTCCCGGTATACCATTTATGGCAAAGGCAACAACATACGCAACTAGCATTAAGTAAAAGTTCAGCTGCAAATCTTCGGATCAAAACTACGAAAGATCATAAAGCTCTTCGTACTGCAAAAGCACTCCTAAAACGGCCACACAATCGGGATGAATATCGTGGCCAGAATCCAGAAAATGATGTTGATAGGCAGCCCTACTTTGGTGAAGTCGGTGAACTTGTACTGGCCGGCGCCATAGATCAATGTATTGGCGTGATGGCCGAAGGGCGTAAGGAAAGTGAGAGAGGCCGCATAAGATACGCTGATTACAAACGGCTCGGGGTTCACCCCGATAGTGTCGGCAATTTGTATGGCCAATGGGGCCACCAGCGCGGCCGAAGCGTTTGTAGACATGATAGCTGAAAGCGACATGGTAAGCAGGTAGAAACCCGCCAGCATTGCGCGTGGACCCAGGCCCGAAAGCGTGTTCACCAGCCCGTCGGCCATGAGGGCTGCAGCCCCGGTTTTGTCCATGGCCAGGCCTAGCGGAATCACTCCGGCCAGCAGAAAGATGATCTTCCAGTTCACCGCATTGTAAGCCTCCTCGGTGGTGAGGCAGCCAGTGAGAATCATGGCTATAACCCCGGTACCTGCACTAATGGCGATAGGTAAAATTTCGAGTGCGGCCACGGCTACCACACTAAGCAAAATACCCAGAGCAAGGAATGTATTTTCCGGGCGGCGGGGCATCACATCCAGCTGGGAAGCCACCACAAATATTGGATCTTTTTCAAGCTCCGGAATACGGTCAGAGCTGAGGCTAAGCAGCAGGGAGTCACCGCCGGCAATGCGCACTTCGGCCAAGTCATCGTGCTTTAGTTCTCCATGATGACGTATGGCCAGCGGTACGGCGCCAAAACGTTCCGGAAAATTAATTTCGCTCAGCTTTTTACCCTCCAGATTCGATTCAGGCGCTACCACAGCCTCTACCAGTGCATCGCGGCCGTGCTGCAGGTCCACATCCAGCCACTCTTTAGCCGCACGCGATTTGAAATCTTCGCGCTGCAACAGCTTGTTCAGTTCTTCAGCTTCACCCCGAATGCGCAATATATCGCCCACCTCCAGCTTAACTTCAGAACGCTGGGCCGACTGATCGCGCTCGGGCTTAAAAATGCGCAGCACATCAAGGTCCAGCCGCTTGGTAAGGTCTTCTTCATCCAGCACATCTCCAATTAAATCTGACTGAGGCTCAATCACAACATCGGCCAGGTAAGGCTGCATTTCAAAATCCTTGGTGAGCTCCTCACCTTCTTTACGGCGGGCCGGTATCATCTTAATACCAATAAGTAGCAGAAAAACGTAGCCGGCCACCAGCAACAGGAGGCCTATGGGCGAAAAGTCGAACATGCCGAATGAGGCAGCCCCACGCTCCTCGGCGATGGAGGCCACCAGCAGATTGGTAGAGGTGCCTATAAGGGTACAGATACCGCCCATAATAGCTGCGAACGAAACGGGCATCAGCAGCTTTGAAGCGCTCATCCCAATTTTTGAAGCCACGCTGATGAGGATGGGAATAAAAATGATGACCACGGCCGTGTTATTCATTATGGCCGACAT
>NNSL01000263.1 GCA_003123965.1 Balneolaceae bacterium SMO_bin1 | reverse complement strand
AGCTCCTGGCTCAGGTAAATAACACGGTGTCCATTCCCGTAATTGCCAGTGGTGGGGCCGGAGCCACTGAACACTGTATCGAAGCCGTAAGAAAGGGCAACGCTGATGCCGTGCTTGCCGCCAGTATTTTTCATTTTAACGAAATTGAAATCCAAACTTTAAAGGAAGCATTAAAAGAGTCTGACATTCCGGTTCGTCTGACAAATTGATTTCCCGCGCTTGAAAAATTAATTAATTCGTACTATCCATTTTATGATTGACATTAAAGAGCTAGACTTTAAAAAAGGAGACGGCCTGATCCCGGCTATCATTCAAGATGCCAACACCTACCAGGTATTGATGCTGGGCTACATGAACAAAAAAGCACTTAAAAAAGACGCTAAAAAAGCAGGAAGTTACCTTTTACAGCCGAAGTAAAGAACGGCTTTGGACGAAGGGTGAAACCAGCGGTAACACCCTTCAACTCGTTGATATTCAGCAAGACTGTGATAACGATACACTGCTGGTGCTGGCCAATCCACAAGGTCCAACCTGTCATACTGGTGAGCAATCCTGCTTTTACGAAAAAGAGTTTAAGCCTGATACTAATAACATTGAATTTCTCAATGCCCTGGAAGCCCTCATCAAACAGCGTAATGATGAGATGCCCGGTGATTCTTATACCACTTCCCTGTTTAAAAAAGGGCTTGATAAGATTGCGCAGAAAGTAGGCGAAGAAGCCGTAGAAACCGTTATTGAGGCCAAAAACCCTAATAGCAAGGCGTTTACCGGCGAAGTGGCTGATCTCATTTTTCACCTGATGGTACTGCTGCGCGAAAAGGACACCTCACTGGAGAGTGTTATGAAAGAGCTTAAAAAGCGGCATCAGAAAGGCACGCACAAACACCTAAAGTGATTATTTCTCCTGCGTTTTACGAACTATTTTAAGCAGCATTTTTCGGGGCACTAACGGTGACGCCCAATCAACGCTGATTTTATCTTTCAGCTCTGTAATCTCTATTAGTTTACCATTCATCATTGCAGTGTATCCTTTTTGAGCAACCTTCATAGAAGATGCCATACCCGATTTCACCATATTAGTATCCGATAAGTCAGCGCGATCCATGAATTTAGTGTCTGTTGCACCGGGGCATAATGCGGTGCAGGTAACTGCGGTATCCGAAAGTTCTTCGGCTAACGCTTGACTCAGGGATACCACATACGCTTTGGTTGCAAAGTAGACAGCTTGCAGCGGACCCGGTACCAAGCCTGCTACGCTGGCAACCTGCAGAATGCGGCCCTGATTGCGTTCAATCATTTGCGGCAAAAACAGGCGGGTTAATTTGGTGAGCGCCTTAATATTAAGGTCGATCATGCGCTGCTGGTATTCCAAATCTTGCTCAAAAAATTTTCCATGTCCACCAAATCCGGCATTGTTGATCAGGTAATCGATTTTGATACTTTGGTCATTTAAAGCATCAAATATTTCTCGGCAGGCATTTTCTTTAATCAGATCCTTGACCAAAACCTTAACCTGAACCTTATACTCCTCTTCAAATTTTTCTTTGAGCTCGTAAAGCTTTTCTTCACTTCGAGCAACGATAACAAGATCACGTCCATGCCTGGCATGTATTTCAGCCAAATCGCGACCTATTCCACTCGATGCACCGGTAATGAGAGCAGTATTTTTCATAATTTATGAAGATTGCACCATTTAAATTCTGTTGCTCTTAATGCCAAGCGGTATTAATTCATGCTAATAATAATGTTGCCTCTTTTATGCCCGCTATCCACATACTGATGTGCCTGCACGATTTCATTCATCCCGTATTTGCGATCAATGATGGGTCGTATTTTTTCGCGTTCAATAAGATTTTTTATAAAAACGAGGTTCTCTTTTGAAACTTTGGCTATACCGGCAACTGCTTTTTTTCGGCCCGCTATTGAGTTCCAGAAGACCCGCGCGAACTGGGGAATACCAGCCACGGTCATTAAAAATTGCCCGCGCTCTGTTAATCTTTTTTTGCAATGTGAAAAAGTAAGTTTGCCAACCGTATCAAATATAATGTCGTAGGTTTCATGGCGCTCTATAAAATCTTCTTTGGTATAATCAATAACCCGATCTGCTCCAAGTGCCTTCACTAATTCCATGTTACCAGAACTGCAAACTCCTGTAACTTCTGCACCAAAATATTTTGCAAACTGAATAGCATACGTCCCGACACTGCCCGAAGCGCCATTTATAAGCACATTGTCACCGGGCTTTACTTTTCCCAAGTCGCGCAGGTAGTACAATGCCGTTGTTGAACCAAAGGGCACCGCAGCTGCATCTTCAACTGAAAGATTTTTGGGTATGTGAGATACCGCCTGATTCTCTGATATGGCTAAATACTGGGCGTACGCACCGAAACCCTCACTAACGCCAAAGACTTTATCTCCCTCTCGAAACTCTGATACATTTGACCCCACTGCAGCAATTTCGCCGGCAAAATCCATACCCAGCACAGGCTTTCTAGGCTTGCTAAATCCAAACATCAAGCGTGTCAGTAAGCCAAACCCAAACGGTACATTCAGGCTCCTTACGCGTGCATCACCAGCCGTTACGCCGGCAGCATTGAGCTTCACCAAGATCTCACCTCTGTCCGGAACGGGGTCGGGAAGATTCCTAAGTTGAAGTACTTCCGGCGGGCCATATTTGCTGGCTACAATCGCTTTCATATGCTCGTGGTTTTGAGTATTGAAATATCTGAATTAACAACTTCGAGAATAAAAGTACCACTTTTATTCTGTCACTCTATTCCATTCCCAGTATATCTTTCGGCATATGCATTGATACCAGCATATGGGGAACATCTACCACTTCTGCAATCCGCAAATCACCAGACAATGAACAAAGCATATACGCTTCTTCTCTGCTCATGCCGTGTTCTTGCTCCAGGTAATCAATCATGTAGCGAGTTGCTTTTTTTGCTGCTTTATCGATGCTATCACCGAAAGCGGTCACCGCGTAAGTCTCTTCAGTTTCGTATTCGGGCTCAGGAATACTGCGGCCGCCTTTAATCAACTCAATTTCATAGACAATGCGCGTTGGCGCTTCAATGGCAGTACCGCAAACTTCACCCGCACCCTGCGCGGCATGGGCATCGCCGATAGAAAACAAACCGCCCTCCACAAGCACCGGAAAGTACGCTGTGGTTCCCTCAACTAGGTGGGGATCATCCATGTTTCCGCCATTTTTGCGTGGCGGCACGGTAGAAAGCAGTGAATCTGTTGCGGGTGCCACACCCATTACACCGGGAAAAGGCTCAAGCGGAATGTTAATACTATCGTTAAAGGCTGCCGTATTGGTACCCGATGCGAGCTCAAAGGTTTTAATTTTTGGCGCTGTAAACTCATCAGATAGAAAACCAAACCCTGGGACAATCGCCGTCCACCCCCAGTCGCCCAGCTCCACTTTATGCAGCGTAACTTTTAGTACATCGCCGGGTTCAGCATTTTCTACGTAAACCGGACCGGTAAGCGGGTGAATGGGATCAAAGCTGAGATTTTCAACGTCTTCCGCTGTGGAATTTAAAGTTAATTGGCCATCAGAAGCCTCCTCGGTATTTACTTCAATGATCGACCCGGATTTTACATTCAGCACGGGCTCTATTGTGCTGCTCCATCGGTTGTGGGTTTGATCGCTGGAAAGGGTGTAATCCGGCTCCGGAA
>NNSL01000005.1 GCA_003123965.1 Balneolaceae bacterium SMO_bin1 | reverse complement strand
CCATCTGGAACTCTTCCTTAAAGGCGGTTAAATCCGGACTGATGCGCTGCCACGTTTCACCGCCGTTTTCGGTGCGATGTACATACTGCGAGCCGTGATAGACCACGGTAGAATCGTGCGGGGAAATTTCAATGGGAGCCACGCGCTGGAAGCGGTAGATCAAATCTGCGGGATTGCGGCCGTACATATACTGTGCGCCCACGTAGTAATTCTTCTCCTGACCGGTTTCCACATTATACTGCCCAAATCGGCCCTTGCAGTTGGCATACACCGTTTTCCCGGTGTTGGGCACGGGTACTATAGGTCCTGTTTCGCAGCCTCCGGCCGTCTCCCACCATCCCTGCGGACCCGTGGGACTCTCATATGGCGGCAGGCTGGGCACTACAATAGTGCTGTTATCCTGCTGGCCGGCATACAACCGGTACGGAAAGCGGTTATCCACATTTACCTGGTACAGCTCGGCCGTGTTTTGGTTCAGCTGCGTGCTCCACGATTCGCCGCCATTAAGTGTAACCGTGGCGCCGCCGTCATTGCCCTGCACTTGCAGCTCGGGCTTTTCCGGGTTGATCCAGAGATCGTGCACGTCAACGTGCGTTACCGGCCGCCGCTCAAAATTTTCGCCCCCATCTTCCGACACCCAGTATTGCACGTTGCCCACGTAAACCTTGTCGGGGTTGGTGGGGTGCGCGGTAATGTTGGTGAAATAGAAGGGGCGACTCATAATGCTGCCGCGGTCGCTTACCTGCTTCCAGCTTTCGCCGCGGTCATCAGAGCGGTAGAGGCCTTGCTTGTTGCCGGGCGCTTCAAACAGGGCGTAAATGCGATCAGGATTGGCGGGCGTAACGGCAAAATCAGCCTTGCCGGTTAATCCCTGGGGCAGGCCGTTGGTCATTTTTGTCCAGCTGTCCCCGCCGTCGGTTGATTTGTAGAGCCCGTTGCCTTCATCACCGCCGCTGATGATAGTCCACGGTTTGCGCTCCCCGCGCCACATGGCCGCATAGATTTCGTCGGGGTCTTCCGGGTTCAGCTCAAGGTCAATTGCCCCGGTAGAGTCGGATGCAAACAGCACATTTTCCCACGTTTCCCCGCCATCTTTTGAGCGGAAAACCCCGCGTTGTTCATTCTTGCCAAAAGGGTGCCCCAGCGCCGCCAGGTACACCAGCTCGGGGTTCTCGGGATGTGCTTCAACCGCTCCGATTTGCCCGGCTTCTTCCAGCCCGATGAACTGCCACGTTTCGCCGGCATCGGTTGATTTGTATGCGCCGCGGCCGGTAGTAACATTGGCGCGGATGCCGTCGGTACCGGTGCCCACATAAATAATGCTGGTATCAGATTCGGTTACTTCAATCGCCCCGATAGAAGTGCTTTTAAAGCCCTTGTGATCGGAAATATTGCGCCAGTTTTGGCCGTAGTCTTCGGTCACCCAGACGCCACTGCCGCCGGCTCCGCCCATGTAAAATTTGTGCGGGTGCGCCGGATGCCCTTCAACCGCCGTTACGCGTCCGCCGCGGGTAGGCCCCACCGGCCGAAATTCCATGTCGTGGAAGAATGTGGTGTCAATCTGGGTTGATGACTGGGCCGCTGCAGTGTCGGTGGTTTGGTTGTTGCCCGAAAAGAGGATGAGAAATGTCAGGAATAGCGAGGCTGCGTATTTCATAAATAACAGTGGTATCTGTAGCTGCGATTGAAGTATCAGCAAGTAACAAATTTGGCAGTGATAAGTAAAGCAACCAAAGCATTCTCATTTTTCCTACAGCAGTTTTTGCCATTTTTTACACCTGCCAGTGCTTTCATCAATCGCAAATGCTTCGTTAATTAACAACAGCATTAGCGGACGGAGAATGATTTCAGGATCGAGTTCCTAATATTAAAATCAGCATGGATTATGGCAGAACTTACTACGATTGATGATGTGCTTTCTGAACTGGACAGGATTCTTGCTACTACGCTTCAGGAGCAAAGTGCGCTCGGCATTTTTGCTTATGTATACCGGCGCACTACTCGCGAAATTGCCGAAGGTATCGAAGAAGGGCGATTTGATGATGGCAAGCGCATGGAGGAGTTCGACGTAGTTTTTGCCAAGAAATATATTGATGCGTTTTGGAAATATCGGGAAGGCAGCAAAGTGGCAAATACATGGAAGGTAGCGTTTGATGCAGGTGAAAAAGATAACCAAAGTTCAGACCTTATTATCATGCAGCATTTATTGCTGGGCATGAATGCGCATATTAATCTGGATTTAGGACTGGCTGCAGCACAGGTTGCACCGGGCGATAAAATAAAGACACTAGAGGATGATTTTATGCGTATTAACCGCGTGCTGAAATCGCTTATTGATGAAATTCAGCACCGGATCAGTCACGTTTCTCCGCTAATGTTTCTGCTCGACTGGATTGGCAAGCGCGACGATGAGGCGGTCATCAATTTCAGCATCACCAAAGCGCGGCAGCACGCCTGGCAATTTGCCAATCGTCTGGCCCGGGCTGATGAATCGAAGCGGGCAGCCATCATCCAACAAACCGACCGTGAAATGACCAGACTTGCCGAATTTGTGGCCGATCCGCCGGGCATCATCGTTAATGCGAGCCTTTCGGTTATCCGTTGGTTTGAGATGAAAGATCCCGAGGCGGTCATCAACACGCTGAAAACGCATAGCCATAATCATTCATAAAAAAAGCCCCTACGTGTTGACGCCGGGGCTTGTTTAAATATGGTATTTAAAATTATTGATCCATAGCCATGTCGCTGTTTGCACTCTGGGTTGTGGCCAGGTAAAGGGTTGAGCTGTCGATAAGCTCCATGTATTGCTGCCAAACCTTCATGGCGGCCTCCTGACCTCCTTCCTGCTCAACAAGGGCCTTCCACCATTTTTCATCATCGGGGTGAATTTCCCAGTCCATGTCTTCAATGCCGTTCATGGTCCAGATAAACATCATGTCCCATTCGCCCGATTTTATGTCCATCATCTGTGGCCCGGGTGTGCCCGATTCAATGCCGGCCTGCATAAAGTGATTGTTGATGATTTGCTTGGCTTGACTAATTTTACCGGGCTTAAATTTTACCATCACCACCTGGTGCCATGTGTGGCCCTCCATCTTCTTGGCCTGCATATCCTGCTGTGCCCAACTATCGGTTGCACTAACGGCCAGGAAGCATGCAAACAGAACTGCTGCAATTAATTGCTTCATAATAAACCTCATTTATTGATTTGGATTGGCTCTGATAAATAGTGAACTCCGTTTTATCAGCTATTTAAGACATTAGCCAAATCCCCTTTGTGGCGCAATATTATTAGATATTTATAATCAAAAAGATGGGAAGTGAATACGAGTTTGGAGCTTTGGAATTGGTACCATCCAGCTATTGTATTTGCATGAGCAAGCCTACTTAACCAAGTAGCTTTGGACTAGCTGCCTAAAGGTATTCAGCTGCTTTTCAATCCACTGCTGGTCTTGGCCAAGTTCGCTGGCTATCAATTTTGCAACCGGTTCAGCTATTTCCCGGCTTGCGCGGGCATCCAGTAAAAGGCAGCGGGTACGTCGAGCTAATACATCTTCTAGCGTGCGGGCCATTTCATGCCGAACGGCAAAAACCACATGGCAGGTGTGCAGGGTAGGGCCGGGTGATAGGGTTCCCCGCCGAACTCTTGTTCCAGTTGCTTGAGAAGCGGGGCATCAGTTCCATAATTACCGTACGGTTCATCGGGATCAGTGGCGTCGGTCCAGCCGTGCAGCTTCAGGTTCTT
>NNSL01000186.1 GCA_003123965.1 Balneolaceae bacterium SMO_bin1 | reverse complement strand
GGTGAGTGCGCGCTTATCGCCGGTGTTGGCGGGTGTGTTGCCGTCGGTATAGCCGTACAGGCGCTCAAAACGCTCCTGGAGCGGCCTGTCTTCCAGCTGTTCTTCCCCGTAGTAGAAGTAATCATCGTTGGATGGGTCGTTTTCTATCTCTTCAAATGCACTGCTACTGGCTCCATACGAGGTTCGCATGGCATCGATAAAATCACCGAAGAGCTCCTGCTCGTTTTTATTGTCAATGCCCTCTCGGTTAGGGGCGCCGTCCAGCCCAACGTCTTCCAGCTCGCGCAAATCATTAGAAAACTGGCCTTCGGGAGCTGGCGGTGGGTTAGGGATATACGAACGAGGTTGCGTTCCGAAGTTATCAATCTCTAAATCATTGGGGCGACGCGCAAGCCCGTCTTCGGTGTTGGTTTTAAAATTGGGCACTACATCTTCCGAAACTACGCCCACATCGATATAAATTTTACCTTCGTAATCTTCCAGGTCCTGCGGCGTGGGATTACGTCCGGCCGGCAAAACCGGCTGCACCCAAAATTCAATAAACTCGATATTATTTTGGGTAAGATCTTCCTGTCCTGAGGGCAGCGTAGTTACCATACCGCCCCAGGTTCGTTCGGGCTCATTTTCGAGCAGGTTTTTCAGGTCATTATTATAGTTATAAGGTCCGCGTGTGGTGGGGTCGTAGCTGATATCAAGTGTGGAAATTACGTTCTCTTCCGAAAGCACGTCGCGGTTGGGAAATACGTCTGTCACTTGCACGATCTGGGTTTCAGGTGTTCGCTCAACATTACCCAAAATTCTCTCCACGTTGCGCGGTAACGTGTACCACGAAAATTGATTCCGGAGATCGGATCGCGCAATTTTATTGGCCAAATTTACCATGGGCATCTGCGGGGCATTATCCTGAAAATACGGAGCATCTGGCTGATAACCGGGTACGGCGGCAGGGGCTGCAGCCAAGCTCCATCGTGAGGGATTAAGAAAGCTTAAACCAATATCTACGCCTTCAAAATCATCGATGAACGAAAGCCCATTTTCCTCATCATTAAATAGCAGATCATCCTCAATCGCATCCTGCACGGCATTGGTTTGGGCTACATCGGGGCGCAGCTGTGCAAATTCCCCACTCACCGATAGCCGTGATGGCGTCTTGGTTTGCAGTAGCGGTACTTTGTCAATGAGGCGCGTTAGCCACGGCATATTGAACTCGGCGTTAGCATCAATCCCGATAACGGAATTGTTTACAGGTTCATCACCCAGGCGTATTTTATCCTGAATGGGTTGTTCGTTGAGCCGGAAATAGGTTGAACCGATGTTAATATTGCTGCCCAGCGCGTATTCAGCCCGCAGGCCGGTAAACGTTTTCTGCTGAATTTGAGCAAACTGATTGTTTTCGTACTCTATTTTTATTTCCTGTCCGCGCCGCAAGTACTGGTCGTCAAGAATGGTTACCGAGCCAATAGAATAGTCGACAGTATATTCGGTGCCTTCCTGCAATTCTTTACCATTGGCAAACACGCGCACCGAGCCTTCTACAGGAGAAAAACCGAGCGAGTAACTCTCAGATATACTGCCCTTCGATGTTCCCGAAATTCGGTAGAAACTGTTTTTTGAGTTTTGATTGGCATTTACCTTTTTCTCGCTATAGAGCTCGTCAAATGTGATATCATTAATTTGCTGTTGCGGCAAGCCGGTTTGGGACAGCAAATTACGAACACGATCGCCAAATGGCTGCAAATAGGGAAAAATGATGCGGCCGTCAACAGGATTGAGCGTCCCTGTACTGAAATCAATTTCATTATCGGGTACTACTGCACCCTGCCGGTCCACACGGTCCAGGCCCAAATCTTGCAATAGAATGGTGCTGCGCTGGGGCAGTGAGCTGGCCGGAACATTTTGTTCGGTATATTTAATGTCAATATTGATGCCATCCTGGGTGATGTTATTAACACCCAACGAGTAAATATTTTTCATCATCAAATCCCAGGCCGGATTATTGGTGGTCACCGTCTGTGGCCGAATGAGCTTGAGGTAAATCCGTTCGCCGCCGCCCTGACTCACATCCCCCACATCCACCGTTTGCCCGGTCTGTTGATTGGTATACTTGAATGATATAGCCAAGGCTTGGCGTGAGCTCAAATTTCGGTTTAACGTAATGTAGCCCAGTGGACGATTCAGCTCGTAATCTACGCCTTCTCGAAGCGGCACAAAATAACCTTCAACAAATTGCGAAGGATCCACACCAAAATCGGCAGCAGAAACACCCAGCGAGGGATTCCGAAACTGGCTGAGCAGCGATTCCGAAAAAATATCCTGCGACTCATCGGGCGGAGCAAAGGTGCTGTCCGGGTTTTGCACTACGCCTAAATCAACGAGTGCAATAGCCTGGCGTTCACCCTCGGTAGATTGCGAAGATTCGCGCAGCACCCAAACATTTACTTCAGAGAGCTGCAGCGCCTGCCCCAGCTGCTGCGGATTAGATAAGTTTTCCTCAAACTGCTGCCGCGTAAAAAAGTCGAGAAAAAAGTGTTTGTCATATTCGTAATCACCCGGCCGTATATCAATGGTCTGTTCCTGCGCTCCACCGGTAATGGTTTGCGTATTGCTTTCGCCATTTTGCTGTGAAAGCACCGAGGTTAGCCGCAATGACCCAACTTGCGCTACTCCTTTCACCCCAAATAAGGCGCTACCGCCTCGAATAAGGGAATTGCCGGTTTCCATGGACACATTACCAAGCTCAAGGCGCTGCAATATTTCGTTTTCATAGCCATCATAGACAATATTCACACGATTTTGGAAATCAAAAGCCGCCTCGGTATCCCAATTGGTTTGAATGGACAGTTTATCACCAATGGTCCCTTGAATATTCAATTTCAAATTCTGATTGAAGGTTGGATCAATCTGGGTCTGCCGGTCGGGTGGAATTTCGGGATTCTCCGTTTTTTGAATGGACGCCCCGAGATTCAAGTTAGCAGTCCCATTCACTTTTAGATTCACCTCGTTTTTGCCAAAAATGGTAGCAAAAGCGGAGCGTTCACCGGCCGGAACATCAAATTGGAAATCAAGCAATCCCTGGCGCTCATCACCCGAGCTTTCGCATTCCTCAATAAGCGCCTGCCAATTCTGCCGTTCAAAATCGCGCCGGCTGCGTTCTGTGTACTCTTCAAAACTCATGGGATATGGAATAGCGGCCGGATACTCAAACAAATATCGTTGGCTGTAGTACCCACGCAAAGAATCAAGCGCTATTTGCGTACGCTCCTGCGGCAGCAGAATGTAATACAGGCTGCTTGGATATTGCAAAAACGGATATGAAACAAAAGGCGGGAAATCAACTGGCGGAAGGCTATCAACCTTGGTTGAATCGGTCTGGGGCCGGGCATTGTCTTGGGCATGCGAAATCCGTGGATTAGCTGCAATGAACAGTAAACCAATCACCCATAAAAAAAGCCATTTAAGCGTATTGAGCTGCACGTAAAAGTGAATTCTAAATATTCGGTGGAATCAAAAAACTGCAGTAGCTGTAACTCAGATAAGGTGTTTTTTTAATTGATGCTCAATAGCTTTAAAATTTTACTATCGGGATTATAACGCAATTTTGATATTTGTTTAAAGAATTTCTTTGTGAAATATCCCGCTAAAAAGCCTGCACATTATTTTGTAAAAATCGTAGTATAGGCCTAATTTAGAGCTCATTCAACTCACATGTTTCATGAAGTTTTTTGGCCCCAAATTAAAATTTCAGCTCGATGTGCTT
>NNSL01000487.1 GCA_003123965.1 Balneolaceae bacterium SMO_bin1 | reverse complement strand
CTGCTCTATAGAAAACAGCTGACCAAACCGACATTAACTTATTTCGTAGCAGATAGCACATTTGTAATCACGTTGTTCTTTATTGTTGATCCTTTTCTTGCCTTTGCGGTTTACTTCGGAACCTGGCACTGCAGCGGTCATATTCAACAAATGCTGCTGTTTCTGAAAAATACCGACGATGAACTAGATCTTACAGACTTTTATAGAAAGGCCTTCCCTCTTACTGCCGCAGCCGTGCTCGGCTTGTGTTTATTATTGATTTTACGCTCTGTTTGGCCCATGTCTATAGAGCTGATATTCGTAATTTTTATTAGTGTTTTAACCTTGCCTCACATGTTGATTGTAGAAAAGATGTATGAGTTTAAAGAACGGAAGGCTGGCTAATTTTCAGGAATCATTTACCGCTGTTTTCCATTAAAGAAATTAGAGTAGAAGGTGAATTCAAAATTATTTATTCGTTATGAGCAAATTAGAAGGTAAAAAAATTGCAATATTAGCAACCAACGGATTTGAAGAAGTAGAGCTTACCAAGCCACGCAAAGCGCTTGAAGAAGAAGGAGCATCTACTTACATCGTTTCGCCAGAATCCGAAACCATTACCTCATGGGATGGCAACGGCTGGGGACATGAATTCGACGTTGATATAACACTTGAAGAGACCAGTGCAAGTGAATTTGATAACTTGCTGCTGCCCGGCGGCGTGTTAAATCCCGATCAGCTGCGCATGAATGATAGAGCCGTACAGTTTGTGACAGGCTTTCTGCATGCAGGAGAACCAATTGCCGCTATTTGTCACGGTCCACAAATTCTAATTGAGACCAAGGAAATTAACGGGCGCAAAATGACTTCATACCCATCCATTAAAACTGATCTGATGAACGCAGGGGCAAAATGGGTTGACGAAGAAGTTGTTGTTGACAAGGGACTCACAACCAGTCGCAAGCCGGCTGATATCCCTGCATTCAATGACAAAATGATTGAAGAGTTCCGTGAAGGCGTTCATACAGAACTGGCGCCCAATTAGTGGATTATCAAACTTTAGCACACTTATAGCCATCTCCAATCGCGGGGGTGGCTTTTTTTATTTTGACTTATGTTATTAGTTATCAATTTTTTGTTATTTATGCACCGTAGTATTCTAAATTAACAGCCGTTAACTCAATTAGACAAATTTGAAACAAGGGCGCGTAATACAGTCAACCGGAAGCTGGTATCATGTAGAACCTAGTGAAGCCGATCAGCTCATTAAATGCAGACTGCCAGGCCGGTTTCGGCTTAAAGAATACGAGTTAACCAATCCTCTGGCCGTTGGTGATTATGTTGAATTCACCATGAACGATGACGGAACCGGCACAATTGAAAACATTAAAGAACGTGAAAATTACATCATCCGTGAAGCTACACACGGTCGGCAGGGCGACCAAATTTTGGCTTCCAATGTTGATCAGGCCATTGTGGTTCAGTCGATAAAAAAACCCAAGCTCAACGAAGGCTTTATAAATCGTTTTTTGGTAATGTGTGAGGCCTACGAGCTGCAGGCTGTCATAGTCATCAACAAAATGGACCTGGCCAATGAAAAGGCCGAGGCGTTTCTTGAAGATTTTATCGGGGTTTATGAACCCCTTGGCTACCCAGTTATAGCTACAAGCATTTACGATGAGGATTCTTTAGAGGATCTAAAAGAGCAATTAAAAGAAAAGACGTCGGCTTTTGTGGGTCCATCCGGGGTAGGTAAAACCAGCCTTTTGAACCATATAGATCCCAATATTGATCGGCCGGTCGGCGAAATTTCGGATTACTCCCAAAAAGGCAAGCATACCACCACCTATGCCAAGCTGATTCCACTCTGCTTTGGTGGCTACTTGGTTGATACGCCTGGCATTCGCGAATTTGGTCTCGTGAATATTGAACCGTGGGAACTTTCTCTTTTCTTCCCGGAAATGCTGGAACCCCGCAGGCAGTGTAAATTCAATAACTGCACACACAGCCACGAACCGAATTGCGGTGTTAAAGAAGCATTTGAAGAAGGCAACATTGATGCCGAACGCTACCACTCCTACCTGCAAATGTTGAAGTCGCTCGAAGAAAATTAATTTTCGCTTATAGCAATATTTTTCTACCATTCAAGCGTACCATTCCATCATCGTATTTAAAATATATCATCTATGTACAATCGCCTCTACCTAAAAAGTGTTATCGCTGTAATATTTCTGCTTTTATTGCAATCTACCACAGTAAATGCCCAAACTTCACGCATTGAAGATTTTATCAGGGCCGGCCGTGAAGATGCCGAAGTACTTACGCGTGCTTATCTGAAACCGCTGCCAAATGGCATGGGCGGATCTTTAAATTCCGGATGGTTTAATTCAGCCTCTACGCATAAACCACTCGGGTTTGATATTCAAATGCGCGGAGCGCTGGCTGTTATACCCACGGGCGATCAGAGCTTTGATTTAAGCAATTTGGAGCTACAACGTGTGCGGCCTGCCAATGCCAGTAACACTATTTCACCCACAGCTGGCGGCAACGGCGAACCGGGACCGGAAGTAATCGTTGAAGATGATGGCGACGAAGTGGCTCGCTTTAACCTCCCGCAGGGGTCTGATTTTAATTATGTGCCCAGCGCCATGGTTCAGGCTTCTGTTGGTCTAATCAAAAACACCGATGTAACGGTTCGATACATGCCAAAAGTAAAAATTGGAGACTACGGTGATTTTCAGATGGAAGGCGTTGGTCTGAAGCATTCATTAAGCCAGTGGCTGCCCGGCATTTTCCCGCTCGATATCTCCATTATGGCAGGCTACAACCGCATTAGCCTGTCAGCAAACTTGAATCTGGAACCCCGTCAACCCGATCCTACTGTAAATTATGACAATCAAAAAGTGCGGACAGCTTTTGATACTTTTACGGCCAAGCTAATTGTTGGTAAAGATTTACCATTTATATCGGTATACGGAGCCGCGGGGTATGAAACATCAACCATGAACCTTGAGGTAACCGGCAACTACCCCGTGGAAGTAAGCGGGCCCGCAGGAATAGACCAAACTGAAACTATCACCGACCCATTTTCTTATTCAGAAAATGGAGCCAACAAATTTAGCTTAACGGGCGGACTGAAATTCAAACTCCTGTTTTTCCACATTTTTGGCGAATACACCCTTGCGGAATACTCTGTTGCAAATGCTGGTATTGGCTTCAGCTTCAGATAATCAGGGTTGATTGGTAGGTTTAAAATGCTCCTGCACTTTTTGGTGAAGCGTATTTGCCAATTCCTTTCGGTTGCTTTTTTTCACCGGTTCGCCACCAAACTGTACATATATTTTGAACGATTTGATGTGCAGCATATTCCAAAAATGAGGGGCAAATTCCATGTCACCCCACCAGCATATTTCTTTCCACGCTTTATGAGGTGAGTTTGGAGGCAACTCGTACCGCAGTGAAGCGTGATGTACCGGCCACTCTTGTTGAGCCGGATTCTGCAGCAGCGATGATTTGAATGGCAGTACGCGCTTACCTCTGCTGCTGGTTCCCTCAGGAAACAAAATGAGCCCCTGTGTGGAACTCAAATTCTCTTCAATCACTTTATTGACGCGGTTAAGATCTCTGTTCTTTTCTCGGTTGATAAATACAATTCCCAACAAACTGGCCACCTTCCCGATAACAGGCCACCGGTTTATTTCACTTTTAGCAATAAAGGTCGTTTTAAGGGTGTACCAAAAAGGAATAATATCAACGTAGCTTAGATGATTGCTGACC
>NNSL01000283.1 GCA_003123965.1 Balneolaceae bacterium SMO_bin1 | reverse complement strand
TTTGAAGATATGCAAAAGCGTGCCAAGGACATGAACTATAATTTCTATTACGCGCTCGATGAAGAAAGCAAAATAGCACAGGCGTTTGGTGCAACACATACGCCGCATATTTACCTGTTTAACAGCGAGATGGAGCTGGTTTATCGCGGGGCTATTGATGATAATGCGCAATCTGCAGAGGGCGTAGAAAAGCCGTATCTTAAAAACGCAATTAAAGAGCTTGGAGCCGGGC
This sequence comes from Balneolaceae bacterium SMO_bin1, assembly GCA_003123965.1. The sequence goes on along the minus strand of NNSL01000283.1, from coordinate 3,516 downwards.
AAGAAATTTCAGACAAAACCTCGAAATCACTCGGTTGCACTATCAAATTTCCCGAAAACTAGCACTTACCTGCTTTAAATAATGTTTGAGGTTTGTCTTTTGGGGCAAGCCTCTGTTTTTATCATTTATGTTTACCGATACAATTTCAAAAAATACATCAACAAACAGCGAGTTCAGCGAATCAGCTACCATACCGCTCATGGAAGATTTCTACACTATCCAGGGTGAGGGCTACCATGCGGGTAAAGCGGCTTATTTTATCCGTACGGCGGGCTGTGACGTTAACTGTTGGTGGTGTGATGTGCAGGAAAGCTGGGAAGAATCGGCGCACCCGGTGGTTGAAGTAAGTGATATTGTTGAACGTGCCAAGAAAAGCGGTGCTCCTTTCGCGGTAGTTACGGGCGGGGAACCGTTGCTGCATGATTTAGGGCCATTAACCACTCAACTCAAAGAAGCCGGGTTGGAGGTGCACATCGAGACCAGCGGATCATCGCCTCTCTCAGGTACGCTGGATTGGATCACCTTATCGCCTAAGCGGTTTAAAAAGCCAACTGACGAAATCTTTGATTACGTTGATGAGCTTAAGGTGGTAGTGCTGACCAATAAAGACCTGGAGTGGGCCGAAGAAAATGCTGCCCGCTGCCCCGATGATACGCGCCTGCTGCTGCAGCCGGAGTGGAGCCGGGAGTCATCACGCGAGCTCATCGTGAATTACGTGAAAGAAAATCCGCAGTGGAGCATAAGCATCCAGACGCATAAACACTTGGGCGTTCGCTGATGCAAGATGAATTTGACACTTCTTCGGTGATAGTAACCGGCGCCAGCCGTGGTATTGGCCGGGTGATAGCCACAACCTTTGCCCGCGAAACAATTCATCCCCTAATCCTCATTTCGCGATCAGAGGCTGATCTGGAAGAAACGAAAACAATTTGCGAGCAGGTGGGTGCAAGCCAAGTGGTGAGCATTTCATGTGATTTAACCGATCCCAATGCTGTAGCTGATATTTCAATACCCGAGGATTTTCCATTGCCGGGAATTATCATAAACAATGCAGGTCAATACTTACTAAAATCATTAGCCCAAACAAATTACGATGAATATCTAAATCAGATTAAAGCAAATCTTTTTTCTGCAGTTCATGTGGTTAACAGATTTTTGGATGATGTAAAAACACATGAACGAGGTCTCATTTTAAATGTATGCTCATCAGGCGCACTGGAGGGACTGGGTGACAGCGGCGCGTACGCATCGTCAAAGCACGCACTTCTTGGTTATACGCGATCGCTGCGAGAGGAGTTGATGGACACGGAAATTGGCGTTACTGCTTTAAACCTGGGGCAGACGCAGTCAACTTCTTGGGATGGCTCATCTATCGATCCCGAACGGCTGATTGATCCCCAGGATGTTGCGGATTTGTTTGTGGCGCTCACAAAGCTAAGCCCGCGCAGTGTCGTGGAAGAAATTACCATGAAGCCGCAGCACGGCCGCGTGCCACCGATGTAGAACAGGCCTACAAGTATGGAGATAAAATCTTCTGTAACGCTTCATCAAAACTATCTGTAGGGGTAGGCTCAAACGGTTTTCCCGTTAACTTTTCAAAGAGCTCGGCATAACGGTTATACACTTTTAGCCGAAAGTCATCGGGCAGGTCGGGCAGGGTTTGGCCTTCAAGCCCCTGGAAATTATGCTCCATCAGCCATTCGCGCAGGAACTCTTTCGAGAGCTGTTTTTGAGGCTCATCATTGGCCAGTCGCTGCTCGTATTCATCGGCGTAAAAATAGCGAGAAGAATCGGCGGTGTGGACCTCATCAATGAGGGTGACTTTTCCATTGTAGAGTCCAAATTCGTATTTTGTATCAACCAGTATTAACCCTTGCTGCGCAGCAACTTCTTGTCCTCGCTTAAAAACATTAAAGGCTTTTTCTTTTATCTCGTTCCATACTTGTTTCTCTACAATTCCGCGCTGCAGAATTTCCTTTTCTGAGATGTCTTCATCATGGCCTTCTTCAGCTTTGGTGGCAGGGGTTAGAATGGGTTTCGGGAATCGCTCATTTTCCTTCATGCCGTTGGGCAGCTGCACGCCGCAGAGCTCGCGCTTGCCCGAGTTGTACACCCGCCAGGCGTGGCCGGTCAGGCAGGCGCGAATAACTACTTCAATAGGTACCGGCTCGCATTTTTTTGCGATGGTAACATTAGGGTGCGGAACATCAATAATATGCGTATCAACAATATCATCAACCTTTTTGAACGAGAACGCCGCCAGCTGATTTAAGATTTGGCCTTTGTAGGGAATAGCTTGCTTCATGATGTGATCGAAAGCCGAAATGCGGTCGGTTACAACCAGGCCGAGTTTGTCATCGCCAAGGGGGTAGACATCGCGTACTTTGCCGCGATAAGGCTCTGGGCCGTTATTGATGTGAGTTTCGGTAATACATTGCTGTAGGGCTTTTTGTGGATCGGGAATTGGAGTAGACAAAAGAAAAGGCTTAATTTGTAATTCAATTTTCGTTAAAAATCATAAAAGATTTTATCAGATCAAATTTTAAATACCCCAATAAATGTTGTGTTAATCTAAATTAGAAAATACATTACCTTTAGTGTTTATATTACTTAAGGAACTAAATGAATTGCAGTTTGCATTCTAGAAATATAAGATCAACAAATAGAGTCATTTGACTAACTTACTTCGCATACCATACTCGCTTATCCGTCCGCTTTATGAGCGCACGCAACTGCATCGTGCCGTAATAGAAGAGGTGGATGATTCGCGTTTAAAAGAGGCCTACAGTACCTGTCGCGAGATTACGCGTCACCATGCCAAGACTTTTTACATGGCTACGCGGTTTTTGCCCTATAAAAAACAGCGAGGCATATTTGCCATTTATGCACTTTGCCGCTACGTAGACGATATGGTTGATGAAGCTGAAGATTTAATTGCAAAAGAAAAAATTGCGTATGAAGACATTAAGGTAAAGCTTGACAGATGGAAACAGAAGCTTGAGGACACCTATAATGGCTACAAGTACGATGATGAAATTCTAATTGCCTTTGCCGATGTGTTGCGCCGTTATGATATTCCTATGTCGCTGCCTTTTGAATTGCTCGACGGCGTAAGTATGGACCTCTATAAAAATCGCTACCGAACCTTCGAAGAATTGTACGACTACTCTTATAAGGTGGCCTCGGTAGTGGGTTTGATGACCAGCGAAGTGTTCGGTTATAATGACGAAAAAGCGCTTGATTATGCTGTTGATCTGGGTATTGCAATGCAGCTGACCAATATTTTGCGGGATGTAGGAGAAGATCTGCAGCAAAATAGGATTTATATTCCCCAAAAAGATTTAACGCGTTTCAATATTAGCGAAGAAGAACTTTTTGCGCATGAATTAAGCGACAAATTTAAAGCCATGATGGAATTTCAGATCCATCGCGCACGCTCATTTTATCGCCGGGCCGAAAAGGGCATTACCATGCTCGACGATGACAGCCGTTTGCCAGTATACCTTGCCCATTTTA
>NNSL01000272.1 GCA_003123965.1 Balneolaceae bacterium SMO_bin1 | reverse complement strand
CCTTCAATATTGAATACGCCATCTTCGCTCCAGCCGTGCTCGTCATCACCAATCAACACGCGGTTGGGATCCGATGAAAGGGTAGTTTTTCCTGTTCCAGATAGCCCAAAAAATACAGCAGTGTCGCCGTCTTCGCTCATATTGGCTGAGCAGTGCATTGCCATCACGTCTTTCTTAGGCAGCAGGTAATTCATAATGCCAAAGATGCCTTTCTTTACTTCACCGGAATAGAGCGTGCCGCCAATAAGAATAATTTTCTTGTCGAAGTTCACCAGTACAAAGGCTTCACTTTTGGTGCCGTCTTCAGCAGGGTCTGCCTTGAGGTTAGGAGCTGCAAGTACCGTGAAGTCTGGCTCGTGATTTTCAAGCTGCTTGGCTGAAGGACGAATGAACATATTGTGTGCAAAAAGGCCATGGTAAGCTGCTTCACTTACTACGCGTACATTAAGCTGATATTTTTCATCAGCGCCGGCATAGCAGTCTTTCACGTACAGCTTTTTGTCCGCCAGATAGTCGGTTACTTTTTCGAAAAGATTCTCAAAAACCTCTTCGGAAATCGGCTGGTTTATTTCGCCCCAGTCGATGTCGTCATGAATGGATTCCTGATCAACGATAAACTTGTCATTAGGTGAACGGCCGGTGTACTTGCCGGTTAGCACGCGCAGGGCGTAATCGTCGGTAAGGATAGCTTCTCCGTTTTGGATTGCCTCTTCATATAATTCCGGTGGAGTCAGGTTCCACAGGGCGTTATCATTTTCTTCAAGGTTAATGTAATCAAGCCCTACAGAACTCTGTGGATGGTTGTGATTGCTCATCAGAAAATTTTTTGAAATTCTTTAGAAATTAAATTGAAGCAAAATTACTGCTCTTTCTTACTTCAATGCACGATTAAATTCAGGCTCTAAGTATAAGAAAAATTATTATCAAAAACGGTGGTACCCCCGATTGCAAAACCATTAATGGATAATGGTAATTCAATCTTTAATTATTAAGATTTACCTGCCGGTCTGTGTCTAAAATAAAGGGTATGATAAGGATGGGGCGAAAATCTTAAACATCTGATATTTACCGATTATTCTGGAATGGTTTTACGGGCTCATTCAGATGAAATCTTGAGGTGTCGGGAATGGTAATTTCTGAATTGTGGGAAGAAAGAAACTCCACAATTTTCTTGATGTCTTCTACTTTGAGTGTGAATGACGCATCCTGCAGTTTAATCAGCCGGCGAAATTCGGTATCATCGCGAAGGCGATACAACAAGTGGTAGCTCGTGGAAAAATCAAAAAGGGCTTCATCGGGGGCCCGGGGTGTATGAGGCGCTACCCTAAGCTCATCAATAGCACGAAGTGAAAGCGACTTTATATCAAGAGGTTCATCGCCTTCTCTCCAAATTTCAATGTTGAGTGTACTGTCGGTCACTTTTAAAACGAAATGATACAATGGAGTTGAAATTTTGATTATCCCGTAAAAGCCAAGAATAAATAAAGCCATGCTAAGCAGCTGTTTATAACCGGCCCACTGCCAGCTTACCGCCATAAAAGCATTAAATAGTGTATAGGTGGCTATGCCGATAGAAACGATAGCAATAAGTCCCCATATGATTTGGGTATTTTCTTCGTAAATATGAATTTTATCCGTACTCAAAATAGTAGCTAATTTTTACCGAAGCCTGCTGTTTACCAACAATAAATGCAGATAAATAGGTTAATAAAAGTCCATGATGTTTAATATCTTATCCTCCCTTTATAACGCAATAAAAAATGATACGCATGAGTATTTTGGATCATGATAAATATGAAGCCGTCATAGGGCTAGAAGTTCACGCCCAATTATTGACGGAAAGCAAGGCTTTTGCACCTGTTTCAACAGAATTTGGGGGATCACCCAATACGCAGGTTTCTCCGCTGTGCCTCGGGCACCCCGGAACGTTACCAGTTCTGAATGAAAATTTGGTACGCTACATCATAAAAATGGGGCTGGCAACCGACTTGCGAAATTGCGCAAAAATCAATATTTGCCCGGAAAAATTATTTTTATCCAGACTTACCTAAAGGGTATCAAATTTCGCAGTATGAGACCCCGATATGTCATGACGGCCATATTGTGATAGAAGCTGAGGAAGCCCCAAAAACTATCGGCATCACGCGAATCCATATGGAGGAAGATGCCGGAAAATCCATTCACGACCAAGACCCATACCATACACTTGTTGATTTAAATCGTGCCGGCGTACCGCTCATTGAAATTGTTTCTGAGCCCGATATTCGCAGCCCCAAGCAAGCCTATGAGTACCTGAAACGCATCAAGCAAATTGTGCAGTATCTCGAAATTTGCGACGGAAACATGGAAGAAGGCAGCCTTCGCTGCGATGCCAACGTATCGGTTCGCCCGATTGGACAGAAGGAATTTGGTACCCGTACTGAGCTCAAAAACATGAATTCTTTCCGCAACGTAGAGCGGGCTATACAGTATGAAATTGATCGACAGATTGAGCTCATTGAGGAAGGCGGGAAGGTGGTGCAGCAAACCCTGCTGTGGGATGCCAATAAAATGGAAACGCGGCTGATGCGCACCAAAGAAGAGGCGCACGATTACCGCTATTTTCCCGAGCCCGACATTCCGCCGGTAGTTGTAAACGATTCCTTGCTCGAAGATATAAAACAGGAACTGCCCGAGATGCCGGATGTACGCAAAAGCCGGTTCGAGGAGCAGTTTGATATGAGCAGTGATGATGCATACAACCTCACGGAAAATCGCTACCTGGCCGATTATTACGAGGAGGTTCTTGAACACGTTGAGAATCCGAAAACGGCATCCAGCCTTGTGCTTACTGAGGTGCTTCGCGTGCTGAATGAAAAAAGTATTGATATCCGCCAGTTTTCGGTTTCGCCGGAGCGTCTAGGTGGACTTATTCGCCTGCGGGAAGAAGATAAAATCAGTTCTTCGGCTATGACTGAAATTTTTGATGCCATGGTTGAGGGCGATCAATCAGCCGAAGAATACGCCAAGGAAATGAATCTTATGCAGGTTTCCGACACCGGATTTCTGGAGCCTATTGTGGAAGATGTAATTGAAGAACATCCGGATGAAGTAGAGCGGTACCGAGATGGAAAGCAAGGGCTGATTGGATTTTTATTGGCCAGGTGATGCAGCGCTCCCAAGGCAAAGCTAACCCACAAATGGTCCGCGAAATGCTGACCGAAAAGCTGGAAAACTGATTTTATAGATTCATTTCATGCACAATTCATTATCCAAGTTAATCGGAACTGCTCTTACTTTTGCTATTCTGCTTGCGGGCTGCTCATCCGATCAATCCATGAAAGAAGCTCCGGTATATGGTCAAATCACCGTGGCTGATTCAATGAACCAGGTAGAGGATTATAGTGGCATCGGCGTTACGATTTTGAGCCAGGACTCTACTACAACCGATACGCTTTTTGATGCCACTACTGATTCCAACGGGCAATTCTCGGGTAAGGCTATTTTCCCAGAGAAGCGGCAATATGCACTGGTGATAAGTAAAAATAGCCGGCCGCTGGGGCAGGCGGGCGTTATATTGGCTGAAGGTGATTCCTTGCAGATAACGGCACAAATGCCGGATATTGACGAAACCCTGGAGCTTAATTCCCGCGAGCATGTGGCCTTGGAAAATTTTCGGCGTGTAAATCAAAATTTTGAACGGGTTATTGCGTACGGTCAAGCCGGACGATTAAAAGGGGATAGCCTTTCCAATCAGTTGCAAAACTGGCCGGGTATTTTCTGGCAGGTTTACCAG
>NNSL01000300.1 GCA_003123965.1 Balneolaceae bacterium SMO_bin1 | reverse complement strand
AACTGATAAGTTAATAGCTGTAATTGCAACGCTTGCTACTAATTGCTGCAATTACAGCCTTTATTTTTTAATTGTCTTCAAATTGCCATTCACTCATACACATTACGGTTTGCTCTTCTCCATCCACTGTTAAACTAAGAGTACTTAAAACCCAATTTGTTACCCATTCCACACATACTTTTTTTACATAAATTTACTTTCATAAGCCCATAGGGTTATCAAGTGTTTCGGTTGTTGATACAGCACTCTTAATTTTTAACCGAAAAAGAGAAAATGAATTGTAGAGCGAGATTTATCTCGCTCAATCGAAATGAATTTAGATCTACTTTTAAACTCAATTCGAACGAATACTCACAATCAGGTTAAAGCGAATATCGTGGTCGGTGCGTGGGAACACGGCGGTTGATTTGGGAATCAACCGGTTATAGACGTACTCAAAATTGGCTTTCAGCGCCTGCGAAAACTGGTAGCCCACAATGGCCGAGCCGTTAATGCGGGCCTGTCCCCCGGTAAAGATGCTGGCCGGCTCGTAATCATCGGGGTTGCCGGTGGGCGGACGACCAAGGGCGTCATTTAAATCCGAGCCAAGCACGTATTTGGTTTCGGTATCCTGGATGTAGCTGGTATTAAGAGTAAAATCAACGGCATTTTGAATGCGCGGGAAGAGCGGAATTTTGAAATCGCGAACGGTGTAATTGAGCGTAAATTTGAGTCCGCGTGAGAAGCGTTCAATCACCGTAGCGTTCGAAAGCGCCAAGCTGGTAATTTTGCTGTAATCAAACTGCAAGTTCGTCCGCAGGTCTGACTGCCAGGTAATATTCAGCCCGATGAGCGGCGCAAATGTTTTCTCCACGTTGATGGTCGTGGGCTCGTACTCCGGCCGCCGGTTCTGCACCACATAATTACCCAATGTTATCGGCGGCAAAATGCTTCGGTCGGCATTAAATACATAGCCCAGCCGGTAGCGGCCGCTGTAGGTATGCAAAATGGAGGCGCGCGTCATATATTTGCCTACAAACGGAATCACATCCTCCAGACCCGCCCACGATACGCGCCAGCCGGGAAGCGGAAACGGAGCAAAATTTCGATCACCCACTACGCTTTTACCCGCCCCCAGGTAGGCATTACGGAACGATTCCTGCAGCGAGCGCTTGCCAAGCACCGTTCGGCCGCCCATATCACTGAGCGTATCTCCCTGTGCGGCAATATCATCGAAGGCGATACCAAGCTGGCGCCTGAAGAATGATTCGTAGCCGCCGCCAAAGGCCCACACACTTGATATCACGTTCCCGCTCTGGCTGCTCACGCTCGAAGTTGACTGATCGGGGTTGATGGTAATGGATTCGGTATAGGTTTTATCCCACTGGGTATTCCAGGTCAGATCAACCCGGAAATTATCGAAAGGCACAAACTGCGCGCCGATGGTTAAATTGTCGCTCAAACTCCGGTTTGAGGGCAACTGAATGCTAAAATCATTATTGGCATTGCGCACCAGCTGATCAAAGCCAATTTCATTACTGAACCCGGTACGATACGAAAACGGCGGTGAGTAATCGCCTTCTGTGGTGTTAAACTGGGCAAAAAATGGAGAGTCACCGGCGTACCCGGTTTGCAGGGCATTTGTGGTGATGTTGAATGAGGCATCGATTGACTGCACGCTGAGCAGCTTTCTCAACACCCCGCGGCCAATATTTCCAAGCAGTCGCCCCAGGTTTTCTTCCGAGGATTCCGGCCGGTCGGTTCCATCCATTAAGTTTTGATACCACCCCGTTTCGCTGAACCAATCATTGAGGTTTAAATCAAGGTTTTGCCCCAGCGTTAAATTGTTGGAGACGGTGGCTCCCAACCCTGAGCCAAACGGGCTGTTGCGCCACTGGTAACCGCCGGTATAATTGGCCGAATAGTCAATCCAGTTGATGGCTTCAATGCGATCGAGCCGCGGCTGCCAGTCGGCTGAGTAGGCTTCCTGGTAGTTACTGCGCCGAGCCGAAAGTGTGTCGGTAACAAGGTCGGTGAGCACATCAAATGTAGGCACTACATCAAACCGGAGGCTATCGGCCGTGCCCGGCACACCGGCATCACGAATACCGGCTCGTGAAAGATCAAATATTGTCTGGGTCTGGAATCCAGTTGCGATGGAAGGCGTGAGATTGTATGTAAAACCGAAATTCGTATTATAGTTGAATGAATGCGACTGCTGAATAGGCAGTACCCCATTATTTACATCACCGGAACTGCCAATCAACAATCGGCGGCGTTGCTCTACGTAGTCCCGCTCCATTCCCACCGATGTGGTAATGGAAGCAGGGGTATATCCAATCTGTAGACCGGCCAGCGGGTGCAAAAGCGGGACTTCTCCTAGAAAACCAAAAGGACGTGCCAGCAGGGTATTATCAAAATCGATATTGTATCGCAGCGATCCGCTGTAGTTCCAATTGTTTTGGAATACGTACTGCGGGCTGCGCTGGTCCGTGGTATTGTACACAAAGTTAAAGGTGGTATTATCAAGCGTGTAGCGTGCCAGCGGACTTTCTGAAAAGTTTTTGGTGGCATTGGCAATATTCAGTGCATAGCTCTCTGAAAAAGTTTGGCTTTGACGAATGCGGCGGTCAATGATTTCATCTTTCTGCGTCTCTGAAATATCGTCGCGCGAATTTACGGCATTTTCAAAATCATCAAGCGTTACATCACCCTGGTTGGGCAGGTACCGTGGGGTTGATGTGGACTGCCGCGCCGACAGCGAAACGGGGATATTCCAGCCATACTGCTCCGGTAAAAATTTATGCATGTTGAAGGTAGAGTTTAAATCGTAGCCAAACTCATCAGATGTACGGCGCTGCCCCAGGCGCGAATTGAGGGCACCAAATCCATCGGTCTGTTGACTCAAATTCAGGTTGACCGTTGCAAAGTCGGCCAGCTGCAGCTCTACCTTACCGCTGGCCGCCCACCCATTGCGATTATCAAAGCCGGAAACGCGCAGTTCATTCAGCCACACTTCCGCATCAACCGAGGGATTGCCGCCGGAAGGCTCATCAGGATCAAATGGATTACGAAGTCCCATCCCAATTTCCCCAACCCGATCAAGCGAAGGATTTCCCTTAATAGCCAGCACGGCCCCATCAACCGAGCCGGCCATGAGTTCTGCCGCTTTGCGTTCAAATTCACTGCCAAAATCGCCGCCCTGCTGATCGCGCAACTGCTTGAGCTGGGTAAAGGCACTCAGCAAAATATTCATGCTGTTTTGATTATAGAGCCACACCTGTTCAGCTTCCTGCTCTCGCTGTGCATTCGAAAGGTCCCGCAGCGGTTCCATCGAAAACGGGTAATTAGGGTTGGTTGGCGTGATGGGCTGACGGTACTCGTAATAGTTATTCACCAAGTCGGTACCGAAACGCATCACCAGTTCTACATCGCCCCGATTTTCATACCCTTCGCCATGTACAAACATGCGCACATTAGAGTAGTTAATCATATTGAGGCCACCGGGATAGACCCGCTTGATCATTCGCAGGTTGCCCGGCCCCAGGTTGTTCGCCTGCAGCACAATTGACTGCTCATTGCCGATGGTTTGCCGCTGCCGCGTACGATTCGTAGCCCGCACGGCGCCCTCCGGCTGGCGATAAGGGATGGGCTGGCGCAGGCTGTTTTCTTCAATATTTATGGACGAAATATTGAGCTCGGCCTGACTGTTTTGTTCGGCGTTTACATTTTCAGCGCTGCGCCACTGACTGCCCACGAGCTCAAAAGTGGCAAACCGCAGGGTGAAAGGCTG
>NNSL01000217.1 GCA_003123965.1 Balneolaceae bacterium SMO_bin1 | reverse complement strand
GATAATATTCGCGATCGCCTTGCTGATCACGGTATTGAACTTCGGGATAGCCACGGTAAAACCACGTTTAAAATTCACAAAAACTAATAGGTTACCCATTCAAAACCGCGTTGGCTTTTGGATGCATAGCTGTTTTCAACCTGCACCATTTAATACCCTATAAATGCAAACATCCGATTATTTTGTCTGGGATGCCGATCCCATTGCCATTGATATCGGCACGATCTCACTTCCATTCCCCATCGCTATTTGGGGCATCGTTGCCGCGTTCGTCATCGGTTATTTCGCCTATGGAATAATAAAGCCTGAGCCCACTCCAAAAGGAAAAGAGGTAGAACCGCCCGCTTGGAAGGCATGGGCCCTCATCATCGGATCATTCATTGCCGGCCAGATCATTTTCCTGGTCTTGCCATCACCCATGATTGAGCAGATCGGCCCCATTCAACCGCGCTGGTACGGAGCCATGTTCGCCGGTGCCTTTGTGTTTGGTTATTACATGACGTTCCGGATGTTCCGCAATGCCGGGCTCACGCAAGAAGATCTGGACCGTCTCCTGTTTTACGTGCTGTTTGCGACCATTATCGGGGCGCGACTGGGCCACGTTCTTTTTTATGATATTAGTTATTATGGACGAAACCCGGCTGAAATACTAGCGATTTGGGAAGGCGGGCTGGCTAGCCACGGCGCTGCTATCGGCATATTGTTGGCCATGTATTTTTATGTGAAAAAATATTCGGATATGAGTTTCCTCTGGCTGGCCGACCGCGTGGTGGTTGTAGTAGCCAGCGGCGGGGCGTTTATCCGTACCGGTAATTTTATAAACTCAGAAATTATTGGTCAGCCCACCGACTTGCCCTGGGGCGTTATCTTTGCCCGCCGCACCGATTTAGAAATGGTACCGCGCCACCCAACTATGCTTTACGAAGCCGTGCTATGCATCATTGTTTTTGCCATTCTCTGGGGCATCTATAAATATTACAAAAACAATCCCCCCGAAGGTGCTATGTTCGGTACGTTTTTGGTACTCCTGTTTGGCGGACGCTTTCTGCTGGAGTTTACCAAAATCAACCAAGCAGCATTTGCCGGCGACTGGGCCATAAATATGGGGCAGTGGCTTAGCATACCGCTCATTGCAGCCGGAATATGGCTAATGTTTAGCAAGGTGAACTGGGGTAAAAAGCCAACAACTGCTCAAAAATAAAAAGCCCGGATACATTTCACATATCCGGTCCTAAATCACCTAAAAAGCAACCTGTATTTGTGCCAGCAAGCGATGATTACCAAACTCTGACTCATCAGGATTGACCGCGTAATTGAGCTGAAAACTGGTGGTTTCTGTAAAGTTGTGATTTAAGCCTGCCAGTATTAAATCCTCGGGAACAGCCAGCACTTCGGCATCACTTTGCAGGTGATCATACCGTACCAGCAGCTGCGTATCCTCACCAGCCCAGTATCCTCCGGTGATGTGATATCCGCGGACCTCATCTTCTACGCCGGGCGCGTATTCCAAATCCGCTATCAGCACTTCAGAACTAAGCAGCAATCGCCCGCTTTCAATGCGAATATCCCCGCCGTACACCGTACGCTCTCCGTTGATGCGCGGCAGCGTTCCATTGCCAATCAATGTCCCGTTTTCGGTACTTCTCCCGGCATTAACGGCCACCCGCAGGAAATCATCGCCCATATCAGGACTGTACGCCAGTCTTCCCGTGTAATAAAACGTATTATTGCTGTTTTCCAGGTTCTGATTGGTACCGTTATACATACCCGCTGTAAAAAGCAGCGAGGGTAATAGTGCAAGCTGCGTTTTAACACCGACATCGCGGCGATTGGCAAGCACGCTCACCACCCGTGAACGATCAATAAAATCGGTGCCGCTGGCTGGCAACAGATATTCGGCACTGAACCCGGGTTTTTGGGCGCCGGCGGTCAATGCAAAACGGTCGCTGACGTAACTCACATTGGCATCCAGCAATATGGGGCTGTTGGTGACATCAGATTGAATGGTGTACCGAAAGTTTTCATCCAAATTGCCGTACAGCTTGAACCGCGCGGCGGGAACTCGGAACGTATTCTGGCCATCGGTTTCGGGATCCCACGTCACATCAGCCTGCGACTGCACCAGGGCGCCGAACGAGAGCGCATCATCCTGGAAGAGTGAACGCAGCTTTTCATAAAGCGAAGGCGAATCGTTGATTTGTGCCTGTGCAGCTTGCGTGAACGCGAGTGTAAATAATAGAATAAAAGAACTAATCAGTATCGGTAATTTTCGCATAAAGTAAATATTAGTTGCCGTTTTTTGTTCAGGGAACTGGCTATTTCGTATTAGAAATTAGTGCCAGCGAGTGTTACTTTTAGCTTCTGAAATTCTAATTCAAAAAATGATTTCCATGTCTATAAAGTTCGGAACCGATGGCTGGCGCGCCGTCATTGCCAAAGATTATACGTATCGCAACCTGTCGAAAGTTACACAGGCCACGGCAGAGTGGATTGCCGACTCAAACGTAACCGAGCACGGGGTGGTGATTGGCCACGATGCACGGTTTCAGGGCCGGGCGTTTTCTGAACATGTGGCCGCAACGTTTGCGGCAAAGGGTGTGCCGGTCAAATTTGCCGACAGCATCACTCCTACCCCCGCTGTTAGCTGGGCGGCGCAGGAGTATGATGCCGTGGGCATTGTCATCACCGCCAGCCATAATCCGCCGGAGTATAATGGATTCAAAATTAAAGCCCCTTTCGGCGGTCCGGCTACGCCCGACCAAATTGCTGAAGTTGAGCAGCGCTACAACCGCTTTGATGAGAACTTAGACGTTGATTCGTACGCAAACTACGTATCCAGCGGCCGCATTCAGGAAATCAACCTGACGGAAAAATATTTAGGCGTGCTTGAAGATCTGCTCGATCTGCAGGCCATCAAAGACAGCGGTATTCAGCTGGCCCACGACCCTATGTACGGGGCGGCTATGGGTTTATTAAAAAAGTTGTTAGGTGATGATAAGGTGCAGGAAATTCACGGTGAATTTAATCCCAGCTTTCACGGCCAGGCGCCCGAACCAATTGAGAAAAACCTGGAAGAGCTCTCAAAAGTTATCATTAAGCATAACTGCGCCGCCGGCCTTGCCAACGACGGTGACGCCGATCGGATTGGCATGTTCGACGAAAAAGGCCGCTTTGTGGATTCCCATAAAATGCTTTCACTGCTGACCAAATATCTGTCCCAGCAGAAAACATGAATGGGGCTATCGTAAAAACGTTCTCAACTACCACCATGCTCGACAAGCAGGCCAAAAAATACGGGGCTCGATATTCATACTACGCCCATTGGTTTCAAATATATTGCCGAACATATGGTAGACGGCAACGTTCTGGTAGGCGGCGAGGAATCGGGTGGACTGGCCGTAAAAGGGCATATTCCCGAGCGCGACGGACTTTTTATTGGCCTCACTATTGTAGAAATGATGGTGAAATCCGGCAAGAAACTCAGCGAGCTTGTTCAGGAACTTTCCGATGAATTTGGCCCGCACTTTTTCTATCGCAACGACATGCATACCTCCGACAAAAACAAGAAGCAGATGATGGCCTATTGCGAGGATAAAAAGTTTACCGAAATTGCGGGTCACCAAGTCACCGAATGGCAGTTTACCGATGGCGTAAAGCACCTGCTCGATGACGGTTCCTGGCTGCTGGTTCGCCCTTCCGGCACCGAACCCGTGCTGCGCATTTACGCCGAAGCCGAATCCATTGGCAAGGCTAAATCGCTGGTGAAAGATGCCACCGAAAAAACCAACTCGTTTTAGA
>NNSL01000280.1 GCA_003123965.1 Balneolaceae bacterium SMO_bin1 | reverse complement strand
CGTCTCTGGCGAAAGGCGTGGTGCTTTCGTGGTCGTATGGCTCGGCTAAAATATTGACGTTAATGTTCAGGTCATCAAGGATGGCGAACAGCTTTTTGTAAAATGAAGCAACACTCAGTCCGTCGTGGAGCGCAAAACTTTCCTCTCGTCCCCTGCTTGTTACAATTTTCAGCCGGTGATCGATAAAATCAAAATTGATGGTAAAGCGCCTGTTTTCAAACGGCATGGAGCCGGTCGTGAGCCCGCGGGTATCGACGTAAAGCGTTACGTGCCACCAGTGGTTTTGTTTGGGCATGAGCGCCATGCGTATTTTGCCAACAATCTGTGCAAAAAGATGCAAGGTTTTCTTTGTGGGTTCCCATTCTTTGAGCGGCAGCGAAGGCAGTGGTTTGTTCATATCTACACCGTAATTTCAGGAAGTTGTTCTTCAATTTGTTCTCGTTTTGACTCCAGCCATGGCGGCAGAATCAGCTTTTCGCCCAGGTGTTCGGGGTCTTCATCTACAGCGTAGCCCGGACCGTCGCTGGCCATTTCAAACAGCACGCCGGCGGGGGTGCGATAATACACCGATTTGAACCAGTGCCGATCGATAATCTCGGTTGGCATAAGGCGCTTTTTCTGTAGTTTCTCGCGCATTTCGCCCAGCATTTGTTCGTCAGCGGCCCGGAACGCCACGTGGTGTATAATCCCCCGCCCGTTTTGGCCGGCTTCATAATCAGTCAGTTCTATAATGACGGCCCCACCAATGGGTGCATCTGTCGTAAAAAGATGCATATTGTCTTCCTCGGCCGATTTTTCAAAACCGAGAATGTTTTCCAAAATGGCAGCAGTTGCTTCCTGTTCGGTGAGGCGCAGGGTAGTGCCCCAGAAACCACGGATGGCATGCTCTGCGGGTACGGCTCCTTCGCGGGATGATTCAGGTGCGTTATCAACATTTTCAAAGACCAGTTCTAACTGTAAACCATCGGGGTCTTTAAAGGGCAGCACTGTATGACCGAAACGTTGAAACTCTTCGCCGGTTTCAACCCCATGATCATTCAGCCGATTTTCCCAGTATTCAAGAGAATCTTGAGGCGTTGAAAATGCAACGGTAACGGCTTCTCCCGTACCTGGATTTCCATCAACGGCGCGCGGCCAGGGGAAAAAGGTGAGGCTGGAGCCGGGAGTAGCTGCTTGATTTCCGTAAAACAGGTGGTAAGTGCCGGGATCGTCTTGATTGACCGATTTTTTAACCATACGCAGGCCTAGTATATTAACGTAAAAATCAGCATTGCGCTGCGGGTCTCCGGCAATAACAGTAATGTGATGTATTCCTTTATGGTGTTCCATAATGTCAGGGTTTGAGTATTAATGTCGGTAATTCTGCTTCAATAAGCGACCGCTTTTGCTCTAGTTGAGGTGGCAGGCTAAGTTTGGTGCCAAGCTCGTCTTTATCTTCATCAATAGTGAAGCCAGGATTATCAGTGGCTACTTCCACTAAGGCGCCTCCCGGCTCGTGAAAGAAAAATGATTGGAAAAAATGGCGGTCTTGATTTTCAGTAAGATGATATCCGATCTCTTTCAGATGGGCACGTATCTCATCTTGCTGATGGCGATCTTCTGCGCGAAATGCGATATGATGGACCGTGCCTTTGCCAGGTTTGCCATCGAGTTCGGCGCCGTCAATCAGTTCAATGGTGCTGCCTAACGCAGTATCCGCCTGAAATAGGATACGATCGTGCTGCTGATCGACTTCCTCGAAGCCAAGTGACTCGGTGAGCAGCTGTCCGGTGGCCAGATAATTTTCTTCAGCCAGTGTTACCCCGTGCAGCCCGCGGATAGCGTGCTCATCGGGAATGGATTGATGCCCGCGTCCGTCGGTTGACTCAATTTCGGGATCGCCTACCAGCTCCAGGTGCAGCCCATCGGGATCCTGAAATCCAACGACCAGCTTTCCGAATCGCTCAAAAGGGTCAAAAATATCAAGTCCTTCGGCCTCAAGGTAATCAACCCAAAAGTCAACAGAGGATGCCGGAATAGAAAAGCTCACAGCCACGGCTTGTCCCAAATCGGGCTCACCCTGGCTAAATTGCTGGTCGGCAAAAAAGGAGATTATGCTTCCCGGCTGACCCGATTTATCGCCATAGAAAAGGTGATAGGTGGAAGGATCGTCGAAGTTGACGGTCTTTTTTATGAGCCGCAGGCCCAGCGTTTCGGCGTAGAACGCATAATTTTGCTGGGGGTCTCCGGCTACGGCGGTGATATGATGAAGGCCCTGTGATGGCATAGACTTAAAATGAATTCATTAAATTTCTTTATAAAAATATAAAGAATTAAGCGGCTTTCATTTCATCCTCCATTGTCGGGTAGTCGGTGTAGCCTTGTTCGTCTCCGCCGTAGAACGTGTCGGGATTGGGCTCATTTAGTGAAGCTTTGGCCGCAAAACGCTCCGGCAAATCAGGGTTGGCCAAGAAATGACGAGCATAAGCCACCAAATCGGCCTCATTATTTTCAATGGCTTTTGAACCTGATTCCCGATCGTAGTTTCCGCAGGCGATGATTGTACCATTATACCTATCACGGAAATAGGCGCTAACGTTTGTGACATAATTTTCGAATTCGCTTACGTCAGACAGCGGCTCAATCAAGTGCAGGTATGCAATGTCCAATTCGTTGAGCTGCTCTATTAGATAGCCGAACGTACGCTTGGGGTTGGAGTCGTGCATGTCATTAAAGCGCCCGCAGGGCGAAAGGCGGATTCCCACTTTCTCTTTTCCAATGGCTGCAATAACTGCTTCTGTTACTTCGAGTGCAAAGCGCGCCCGGTTTTCCACGCTTCCGCCATATTGGTCGGTGCGTTTATTGGTGCTGTCTTGAATAAATTGATCAATGAGGTAGCCATTGGCGCCGTGAATTTCCACGCCGTCGAATCCGGCTTCAATTGCGTTTTGTGCCGCCTGCACGTAGTCGTTGATGATGCCTGGAATTTCCTCGGTTTCAAGTGCCCTTGGTTCCACAAAGTCTTTCATGCCTTCCGGGGTGAACGCCTGACCATCGGGTTTTACAGCCGAAGGTGCCACCGGCAAATCTCCGTCGTGAAAATAAGGGTGCGAAATGCGGCCGACATGCCAGATCTGGGCAAAAATACGCCCTTCGGCTTCGTGAACCGCTTCGGTTACTTTTTTCCAGCCTTGCACCTGTTCGTCCGTATGGATACCGGGCGTCCAAGGGTAGCCAACTCCCTGTTCAGAAATCTGAGTGCCCTCAGAAATAATCAAACCTGCTGAAGCGCGCTGTTTATAATATTTGGCATTAAGTTCGGTAGGTACATTTCCTTCACCGGCGCGGCTGCGGGTCATAGGGGCCATAATCACACGATTCGGTAGTTCAAGCCCCGCTAAATTATACGATTTCAGTAATTCTATTTGTTGGTTTTTCATATTGATGTTGCTGAAGTTGGAGGATTTAAAATTCAATATTAGTTTAATATTAAACTAATTAATATCAAAATAAATTGATTCTATAATGTCCATCGATTTTGATGAACAAGGATTTAGCGGTTAGCTGTCAGGCAACAAAATCAGCTTTCACCGTACACCGGCACAACAGCACCGCGCGTAATAGTGTTGTCCTCAGACAGCAGATATATAATTTGATTGGCAATTTCTGCTGGGGTTGGCCACTTGTCAAAATCGGCACTTGGCATGGATTCGCGGTTGGCCGGGGTATCAATAGTGGATGGGGCCACTGCGTTGACGAGAATTTCATTGTCTACAACTTCGGCAGCCAGTGCCTCAGTAAGTGCAGCAACGCCTGATTTA
>NNSL01000310.1 GCA_003123965.1 Balneolaceae bacterium SMO_bin1 | reverse complement strand
ACCTGTGTGGCTTCTTCCGCACTTTCATCATCGTTCTTAACCAGGTCTTCGTTTTCTAAAATCTGTTTGCTGGTGTGCGTGCGGTCGAAATCGTACGGATAGGGATCAATACCCATATCGCGTAATTCTTGTAATTTCTGTACACGTATTTGATGCTGTTCGGTAACGGAAGGTTCGCTGTTACTCATTCTAAACTAACGTATTTTGGTTGATTGATGATAAATTGATGCGCAAAAATAGGCATTTAGCGGCACAATATTGAATGTTTTTTCACGGCTGAAAATCGTTTAAATGTGCCGTAAAACCTCGTATCTTCATCACTCAATAAATAAATTAAACAATGCAATTACTCAGCCATTTTTTGCCCGATACCATCTCCGACCAGTTACTGCTGGCCCGGGGTGAAATAGAAGGGGACTATTCACCTGAAATATTAACCCATCCCGAAACAGATGAATGGAACGGCTTTAAAGATGCGGATCGGCGTCAGGAATATCTTGCCACGCGCTGGCTGATCCGGCAGATGGTACAGCACCTGAAGCTTTCACCTGAAGACTTTAGCCTGCATAAAGACGAACTTGGCAAGCCATATGGTACATGCCAGGGGGCCGAATATCATATCAGTATTGCGCATACCAGCCGGCAGGTAATTTGCGGCATATCGGAGGGGATGGAGTTGGGAGTAGATGTAGAGCCGATGAAACGGCGGGTGCCGGATCGGCTGCGGGAGCGAATTTTGAATCAAGCCGAACAGGTACTGCTTGCCGAGGAGCAGACCATTCGGATATGGACGCTCAAAGAAGCACTGGTAAAGCTGCAGGGCACCGGCATGCGAACAAATTTGCACGACTGCACCATCAACGCGGCTGATGGAGCGATATTTTCGGCGACTTTTAATAATGATAATCGGGCTAAAATTTGTAGTTTTACCCATCACAAAAACTGGTTCGCAGTGGCCTGGAACTGCTAAGAAAATTGATCCTGCATTCATGAGAAGCATCACCGATTATTCGCTTGAAGAAATCCAGAACGGACTAAAACAAGCGCAAGAAAAGCACGGGGAAATCAACGATTACATTCGCATTCTTTTTGCTCCCTTTGTTATTGATGACCACAATTTTGACCGCGTCTGCAATATATACAGCCGCCTTGATCCTGCGAATTACGATACAGCGGTAATTGTGGAAGTGCATGATGAAGTGCTTGATAAAAAGCTTCCGATGGCGTCCATTCGAGAGTATGAAACGCCTTTTGGTGTGGTTCCGGTAAACGATTATCTGCGTAACGAACTCTGCGATGAAGACGACGATTTCTTTATTGAAGATGGTCCCTTTAACCAAGATATGAGCTTATTTCATCAGCTTTCGATGCTTCAGGGCAGCTGGGAAAACTTCACGGCACTGGGCATACAAATTGCCGATGAAAATCATTTTATCGTAAAAGAATTGGCTTATGTGCTCGAAGAAGTGCTGGCATCACGGAATGCGCTCATCATTTTCTGCTGTGATCTGGACGGTAATCGCCGAAAAGAGTTCAAGCGCGTCAAGCAGATGATTGAAGATAAATCGCATTCCAATTTGCTCAATTACCTTAACAGTGGAGAATCGCATATTCGTGGCACAGCGGCATTTATTGCGGGCTGTATGGTGGCACATCGATGGGGCAATGCGCATGAATTTTCTTGGTGAGGACACCGATGGAAGCCTGCTTACCGCTTATGCAGATCGCGAACGCGTGATTTATTAATGATAATATGATGGCCAAACCCAGCATTTCTGTAATTGGTACCGGAGCGCTGGGAAGCGTGTTGGCCAATGCGCTTCATAATCAGGGTTTTGAGATTAAAGGACTCTATAATCGTTCGGAATCTAAAGCTGCTGCACTGGGTGAGGAGTTAAACCCATCTTTTATTAGCGAATTCCCCGAAACGGTCAACCAACTCGGCGATCTTGTTTTTTTAACGGTGCCTGACCGTGCAATTGAGGATTCAGCAAATCGTTTAAGCCAAATAGGTATCGACTTTTCTAATGTCATAATCGCTCACTGCTCCGGTAATTACCCCTCGCATATATTATTTGGCCTTATTGAAAAAGGAGCCTCCACGGCATCATTTCACCCACTACAAACATTTACCGGAGACTCTAAACCCAAAGATTTTGAAGGAATTTATATTGATATGGAAGGGGAACAACATGCCATTGAGATACTCCGTGATGTGGTGGAGCAGCTTGGGGCAAGCCCGCTCGAAGTTGAGCCGGAGGCAAAGCCCTATTTGCATGCCGCTGCTGTGATGGCTTCGAACTATATGGTTGCTTTAATGGAGGCAGCCAGTCAAACTGCAGAACTGGGTGGCATATCTAAAAAAGAAGCCTTGCAGGCACTGCTGCCACTAGCAAAAAAGAGCATGGCAAATATTTCAAGAAGCTCGTCTCTTGATGAAGCTTTAAGTGGGCCTATTGCAAGAGGTGATGCATCAACGGTGCAAAACCAGCTTGAGAAGCTGCAAAATAACCCGGATTTGCAGCAGCTTTACCGGCAGCTTGGCAAAGTACTGCTTAAACTAAAGCAGGAGGCCGGAGAAAATCAGGAAAGTGACATTGTAGAACTTGCCAAAATTTTGACCACGGGCGATGGAACAGGAGGAACGAAATAATTTTTATGCGCGTGTATATCAGGTAGTTGAACAAATACCCAAAGGCCGGGTAACAACCTATGGTGCCATCGCGGAATATCTGGGTGTTAAGTCGGCGGCCCGCACAGTTGGTTATGCACTGAATAGCGCCATTGGTAAAAATATTCCGGCACACCGGGTAGTGAACCGGCTGGGGCAGCTAACGGGCCGGCAGCATTTTCCCGACGATACCATGCGAGAGCGACTGAAACAAGAACATGTTGAGTTCATAGATGAATATACTGTAGATATAGAAAAGCATTTTTGGGATCCGATAAATCTTAACGAGTAAATAAGATTATGAAGGCATCAAACTTATTATTGATTGTACTGATGAGCTTTTTATTGATGGCCGGCTGTGGCGCAGAGTCATCTGATAGTAATTCGGCGCCACAATCTGCAACTGCCTCTGAAAGCAGTATGCCCGATACGCTGCTCAAGAATGTGAATGCCCAGCAGATACAGGATGTAATAGCAGCTTACAGAGGAGATAAAGCAGTTCTTGTAAATGTATGGGCCACATGGTGTGCACCATGCGTAGAAGAGTTTCCTGAAATTGTAAAATTGCAGCGAAAATATCCTAAAGAATTACAGGTGGTTTTCATTTCAGCGGATTTTCCTGAAGACCGAGAACGAGCGGTGCAGTTTCTTAAAGATCACAACGTAAACTGGACCACCTATTATAAAGATGCTAAAGACGAACCGTTCATCAATGCGCTTTCGCGAGAATGGTCGGGCGCCTTGCCTTTCACCAAAGTAATAGATACCAATGGGGAAGAAGTGGCTCATTGGGAAATGAAAGCCAGTTTTGATAAATTTCACAAGCATGTTCAACAAGCAATAAAGCCCTGATTATTATGAAAAAATGGTCTGTTTTAGTATTGGTTAGCATTGTAGCACTTGTTGGCTTCTGGGCCTTTTCCCCGGCTGAAAGTGTGGAGGTCAATGAACTTGAGATAGGTGCCAAAGCGCCTATGCTGGACACACCGGTTAAAGATGTTTCCGGCAAGATGATAACAATGAAAGAGGTGGCCGGTGAGAATGGATTGCTTGTAAACTTTAGCTGCAATACCTGTCCGTGGGTGAAACGCTGGGAAGACCGCTACAACCCCATTTCCGAATTAGCCAAGGAAAACGGCATCGGGG
>NNSL01000179.1 GCA_003123965.1 Balneolaceae bacterium SMO_bin1 | reverse complement strand
GAGACGAGCGACATTACATCAGGATCAAGCATGCTTGGTCCACGTAGTGCAGAGTCTGCCGGCAAGGCCCAGAGTACCAGGCCAACTATTCCCAGTATCATAGCTCCAAATCCCAGCCAAAAAGCTCTGCTCTCTCGACCGGTAACCGTTTCCATCTGCGGCATTTCATCTTCGTCGCCGTCAACTTTGGTTTTCTGCAGTCGTGGTTCTACAATCTTATCGGTAACATACCAGCCTACCAGCACGATGAGGATACTCGAGGCGGAAGTGAAGTACCAATTGTTGATGGGATTCAGGGAGAGATCGGGATCGAGGATGTTGGCTGCTTCCAGTGTAAAGCTCATGATTAAAGGATCGATGGCCGAGGGAATAAAGTTGGCAGAAAACCCACCACTTACACCCGCAAAAGCGGCCGCAATACCGGCCAGAGGATGCCGCCCCGCGGCGTAAAAAATCACCCCGCCCAGAGGTATCACAAGCACGTAGCCCGCATCGGCCGCCGTATGGCTTACTATGGCGATCAGGATCAGCATGGGTGTTAAAAGAGCCTTTGGTGTTACGGTTAGCAGCTTTTTGAGTCCGGCATCAATCCAGCCGGAGTGTTCGGCTACGCCTACGCCCAGCATGGCTACCAAAACGATTCCCAGAGGGGCAAAAAGCACGAAGGTGTCAACCATATTAGCCAGGAAGGCAGCAAGGCTCGCACCGGTCAACAAATTCTGTACTTGAAGCGGCTCTCCGGTTAGCGGGTGGGTTTCACCAAAATCGATAGGGGCGAAAATGGCCGACATAATCCAGGTTATGATCATCAGAAAAAAGAAGAGCATAGCCGGATCGGGCAGCTTGTTGCCGGCGTTTTCAATAAAGTTCAAAAAGGTGTTAAATAGTGAGCGTTGGTTCTCACCAGCTGCATCAGTATGTTCAGCTTTCGACACGTTGTTCTCTTTTTCAGCCACGCTATTCCCCGATCGTTTAAATTTTTATCAGGGAAAATACGAGTTTCCGGATGTTACGCAAGGGAAATTTTGATTCCCTGGGAGTTTGATTCACAGCACAGCAGCGTAGAGACGCATCGCATGCGCCTTCTTTCATGAATTATCCACCGACCTTAAACTGCTTTTCCCAGTGGCTTTTACGATAATAAAAGAAGGCACCGGCTGCGAATCCGATTACGCCCATCACCAAGCCCAGCATTTGAAATGGCGGAGCTTCCGGAATGCGCGTCATCATTTCGGAGACAAATGCCATGTAAAGCCCCATCACTGACCAATACATAAAGCTAAAGTGCAAAATCACCCAGTCGTCTGGTTTGCGCAGCAGCACGGGTACCATGCCGCCGAGCAGCGTTAAACCGCTGACCAACGCCGCCCAGTGAAAAATACCCCAGCCGCCGAACAGCCGGTAAATCATAAAAGCGGTAACTACCACCATCACCATCGCCCCGGCATACACAAACCCCACTTTGCGATGTGTTTCCGTGCCTTTTCGCATTGCCAAAACTGCCGTTCCGGTGATGAGCGCAACAATAGCCGCTGCGAGGTGTATCAAACCAATCCAGTCGTGAACCAAGTACATAGCATTCGTTTTAGTTTTCGTTTCGCGGGGTGTCAATGTATTGTTGAATGGTTTTGACATACGCTTCAAAAGCCTCGATCCCTTTGTCGGTGATGCGGTACGAAGTGTTTGGTTTCTTGTTTTTAAAGGATTTAGTGATTTCAATATATCCCGCCTCTTCCAGCTTGCTCATCTGCACGCTGATGTTGCCCGAGCTGGCCTCCGTCTGCTCTTTCACGTAGCTGTAATCGGCCTCCTCCACGCTAATCAACAGCGACATAATGGCCAGCCGGAGCTGGGAGTGCAGCAGCGGATTTAAATCATCAAAACCCATTATTGGCCCTCTTTATTTTTAAGCAGGTAAGCGGGCACCAGGTAGCCGCCCAAAACGGCTGCGGCCGTCACCAGTAGCTGACCGGGCAGTGATACAGTAAAAGCTATGGTTCCCATCACCCAAATGAAGACTGCACCCCATTTGAGCGGCGAAAATTTGATGATGGCGCCACTCAGGTAGGTTGCGCTGGCTGCCATCACCAGTACCAGCGGGGTGATGTAGTAATTGATGGAGGCGATGAAAAAGAGGATGATGAAATAGTTAACCAGAAACGTAATCCACACAGTTGTATAAATGCGTTCGGAGTAGGTAGCGGCGCCGGCCTCTTTTCGGTCGCTTGCGCCCTGTACCGCTGATGCAATTATTCCCACAATTATAATAGCCCAGGCCCATTCGGGATGATTTACATCACTAAACTGCAGCAGCAGGTAGTGCCCGATACTGCCGGCAATAGTAATCCATCCCCACAGAATAAAGTAGAATGACTTATTGCGAATGTTGCCCTTGGCCCGATTAATCATCTCGTGGATGATATCGAGACTTTGCTGCCCGCTCATTGGTTGTTCATTGGCCATATCAGTACAAATAAATTATAAATTACATTTAATAATAAAGTACTTTATAAAATAAAGCAAGTTTGGCGGACAGGTGGTTTGTCTTGTGAATATGCTGTATGTTAACTCTCAATTTTAATGAAATTTTGCTATGAAAACGGACACTAAATCACAATCTGCGCACAAAACGCTGGCTCACTGGCTTGATGACCGCTTTACTATTCCGGGGACAAATATTCGCTACGGGCTGGATCCGATTATCAGCCTGATTCCGGGTGCCGGCGACTGGCTTGCGGGGATGATCTCGAGCTACTTTATCCTGCTGGGCGTACGGGCTGATGTGCCTCCGGCCGTAATTTCACGCATGGGGTTCAACGTGCTGCTGGATGTGCTGATAGGTTCCATTCCACTGCTCGGCGATATTTTTGACGTGGGCTGGAAAGCCAACAGAAAAAATGCAGAACTACTCGATAAATACCGCACCGACGCCGACAAAACCGAGCGCCACAGCAAAGCACTGCTCTGGACGGTGGGCATTGTAATGTTTGCACTTATTATTGGCCTACTGGTCCTTATCGGCTGGGTGGTAGGAGAGCTGTTTGAGGCGATTTTTTAAGAGTGAGTTTTGAGTCGTGAGTTTTGAGTGCTTAGTGAAGAGGACAGGAATTCAGAAGCTTGAAAAAATTCTGGGCAAGCTTGATCCCCTCGATTGTTTAGGCGTGAAAAACGCGTCAGAAGTTGCCGTAAGTTGGGCGAAAGAGCAAGCGCCCATGACCGGTCAGCAAAATGCTGGGTGGAATGATCCCCAAGATGCATTAAGACATGCAAGGTGGAATGCAGAAATGACGGTCAGAATGGATGCTGAAAGAGCTAAAGACTGGGCAGATGCACATGAATGGGTGGATGAAGATAATAATGATCCTCATGAAAACGATATCATTGCGAGATCAATGGATCTTCATAATAATGGTATTGGCAGGCAAATTGGTATTGATCATCCTAATAGTATAGGAGAAGCTTTATTGGAAGCCTTTGAAAATGACTTGCTATGGCTTTGGCGGTGCAGCACAATTCAAAAACGATTTGGATGTGGTAATACGCCATTAGATTAATTGTGGATATTGGAAAAACTATGAAACCATTAAAAAAATTTGCCTTTATATTTGGTTTCGCCGTTTTGCACTATTTGACCTGTTTTTTCTTGTTGTTTACAACATTGGGAGCCGGTTTTGAAAGTATGGAACGCGGGATCCCCATATCCAGAAATACCATGTATTCTGATATTCTTGATGTTCTTATTTTCCCCATTATTTCTATTCTAAATTGGATTGGTGCAGAACTGCCAATGTTACTGCAATAT
>NNSL01000262.1 GCA_003123965.1 Balneolaceae bacterium SMO_bin1 | reverse complement strand
CAAGTGAGTAAACAGCATTTAGTTGGCCCATTACGCTTTAAACCACATATTTGTCGCATAATATATATTATGTAAAGTAAAGATTCTTTACTTATGTTCCATTCATACTTATCCCTTCCCCATATTAGTTTTCTTGAGACAAAGCTTGTTGCATAGAATCAAAATCCGGTAACTCACTGGCATCATCAAGAACTTCAGCATAGACAATTTCTCCCTCCTTGTTTATTACAAAGGCAGCACGTTTCGAAACGCCGTGCATTCCAAAGAAGTCATCATATAATGCGCCGTACTTTTCAGAAACTTCTTTATTAAAATCACTAAGCAACGTAAAATTTATATTTTCAGACTTCTTAAAATTCTGCAGCGTAAAGAAACTATCTACACTGATTCCAATAACCTTGGCATCAAGCGAGTTATACAATTTCATGTTATCGCGCATTGTGCATAACTCTTCCGTACAGGTTGAAGAAAATGCCAGCGGAAAAAAAAGCAGTACTACATTCTTTTCCCCTGTAAAATCCGAAATGGTGACGCTCTCTCCTTGGGTGTTTTGCAATGTAAAATCTGGCGCTGATTGTCCTTTTAAATCGCTCATTTTGTTCTCAATTTGTTTTAAGTTATTCTTGTGATTTACGTTCAAGAATAAGGTAGCCGCTAAAGACGGTGATTATGCTTATAAACAGCGCTACTTGCCAAATAATTTTATACGAAGGTGGTAGTAAAACATGTAACATATATGTGAGGAAAAAGAATATTCCCCCTATAAAAACAGTTCTATACATCGATTCGCGGTAAAAGTAGATACCGTACATCAATACAGCTACAATAGCCGCTCCGGCCTGGTAAATACTTAACAGCCATTCTTTTAGCAGCACCGTGTTGTAAACGAGCAAATAGGAAAGTATGATTGCAAATGGAAAAATGGCATACAATTTAGGAAAGCGAGAGAACTCAGGTTTTGATTCGCGTATATAAAGCAACAAAGAGCTTAAGACTAGTGATATCGTGAAAACATGCCCCCACTCTATTACCTGTAAAAGTAGAAAATGTAAAATTCCCTCAGTGAAAATGGGAAGTAAAAGAAGCGAAATATTTACTGCAGTAAAGAAAATGGATGCCCAGAAAAATCCCAGGAACTTTAGCCGATCAGTTTTACGGTGTAAGCTTATAGATATAACAGCAGCAAAACATCCGGCAAGCCCGAGTAGCAGCAAAATCCATTGCATAGATCATCAATTATTATCATCGGGCTGATGATTCTGCATGGCCCGTTTCTGTTCTATTTCGCGCTTGGTTTTTTCTTGATCCTTGTACACCATCACCAGGTCGGCAATTTTCTTCAGCTGCCGACGGTCAAACCGAATCATTTGCTGAATAAAATCGAACAATAAAATTTGTTGGCCATCACGATAAACAACTGTTTCCCAGTCAATTAAAGATATATTTTGAATGGTGTTTATTACGCCTGCCCTGTGTTTAGCCAGTTTACTTAGAAGCTTTTGGATATTTTCTAGTCTTTCCGGATCAGGCTCAAACGTTTCCTCAAAATCTTCGAAGTCATCGAGATGGGTGGGCCTTGGGTTGTCTACAGCTTTCTCAAGCACAGGCCGATAATAAGAGAGCTGCGCGTGATCTATAAGCAGCAGCATTTCTGCAATAGAACGGCCCTCGGGGGGCGATTCATTATAGGGCACATCGTCTATCACATATTTGAGGGCCTCAGCTTCATCTTGCAGGTAGGTAGCATCTTCAATAAGCTGATCGAGTTGATCTTGCGTAATTTGTTCATCCATAGTTGTTATCGCACCCAGTTCGAATCGGCCTTGGTCTTATCATTTTCCTGCTGCCGTTCAAGCAGTTCAACAAGCGAAAGTCCGCTATTGAATTCACGATCTCGGTCGCGAACAGAGTGAATATTATTTTCTTCCTGGAAATCCCAGAACTGACCAAATTGGCGATTTTTATACGTACGAAGAAAATCGAGCCGTTCTTGTAAATCTTCTTTTGGTACCAGTAAGCGCTGCTTATCATATATCGCTTCTTCGCGCGATTCGAATACGATATCGTAGTCCTTACTCATTACAATGGCTTCTTCGGGGCAAACCTCTTCGCAATAGCCGCAGTAAATGCAGCGCAGCATATTAATTTCGAAGAAATCGGGGTATCGCTCTTTGGGGTCATCGGCGTCTTCATTAGCCTGCATGCTGATTGCCAATGGCGGGCACGCCCGAGCACAAAGCCCGCAAGCTACGCATCGCTCCTTGCCATTATCTTCAACCAAAACCGGCCGGCCGCGAAAAATAGCAGGTGGATCCCACTTTCTCTTCGGGGTAACTCATGGTAACGGTAGGCTGAAAAATCTGCTTGAACGAATACCACAGTGCTTTAAAAATTTCGGGCAGATAGAGGTTTTCTAAAAAGGAAAAAGACCGCTCACGATCGTAACTTTCATTGAGCGCATTTGCCCGTGGTTCTTCTAGATTTGTAGATTGAGCCATTTATTTATTTTTAAGCGATTTGTACCTTTGCTCGAGCTTAAAATAAGCCATTCATGAATGTACGTCAAAGGAAAATTATCATTTTTGACGGAATGTCATTGTAATGGGTACGCCGGTGAATTTAAACCGTTCTCTTATTTTCCTGCCTATAAAACGCCGATAATTCGGTGGCAGTTCCGAAGGCATGTTCATGAAAAACTTAAATACGGGTGGATTTGATTTCACCTGCAAGCCATATTTTATTTTTAAAGGTCGCCCTCTTTTCATAGGCATAGGCCGTTCTTTCAATATTTCTTGCAAAAATTCATTGAAATCAGAGGTGCTTATCTCCTTCTTTCGTTCTGCCAGTACTTCATCAGCCACGTCAATAACGCGGTACAACCGTTGTTTGGTAAGCGCAGAACCCGACACGATGGGAATCCAGCGCATATCGGGAATACGGTCGTAAATATATTCTTCAAACTCTTTAAGTAAATTTGTTTCTTTTTCAGGCACCAAATCCCATTTATTCAGTACCAATACAATACCTTTGTTGTAATCAACGGCATCGTTAAGAATTTTCTTGTCCTGATGCTCAAACCCCTGCATGGCATCTATCATGATGATGGCCACATCGCACTCTCGCAAAGCACGATCAGTGCGGACGGTGCTGTAAAATTCTACGTTCTCTTTTACATTTTTGCGCTTGCGAAGTCCGGCCGTATCAATAAGAATATAATCACGCCCCTGGTACTTTAACTTACTGTTAAGTGAGTCTCTCGTCGTTCCGGGTATATCCGTTACAATGCAACGATCATCATTTAACAAGGCATTTACGTAGCTGCTTTTTCCCACATTTGGGCGGCCCACGATTGCCAGCTTAGGAATATCCTTCTCTGTGGATTCTTCTTTTTCTGGCAACAGTTCAACCACGCGGTCCAACAATTCTCCGGAGCCAATACCGCTAATGGCCGATATGGGGAACAATTCTTCGATCCCAAGTGCGTAAAACTCCGTTGCGTTTAGCTTACGTTCTTCATTATCACACTTGTTTACTACCAGCAACACGGGTTTTTCTTCTTTGCGCAGCATGCTTGCAACGGCTTTATCAAGGCTGGTTATGCCGCCCTCAACATCAACTACGAACAGAATCACATCACTTTCTTCAATAGCAATATGCACCTGCTCGCGAATGCCCCGGGTAATTACGCCCGATTCATCCGGCATATAACCGCCTGTGTCAATAACGGTAAAGTCGTGCCCATTCCAGTATGATTCGCCGTAATGGCGGTCGCGTGTAACGCCGTATTCATCGTCAACAATAGCTTTTCTACTGCCAACCAGTCTATTAAATATTGTGGACTTGCCCACATTGGGCC
>NNSL01000412.1 GCA_003123965.1 Balneolaceae bacterium SMO_bin1 | reverse complement strand
CCTATCGAGGCTTCCATCAAGGTGTGAATCAGGTGATCTTTGCTCTCAAAATGTAAATACACACTAGTTGCGCTCACCCCGGTTTCGCGGGCCACCTCCCGCAAAGAAAACCCCCGGTAACCTTTTTGAAGCAGTAGTTTCCGAGCCGTTTCCAGCAGATTTTCCCGGAGGTTAGATGTTTCCGGTTTAGCCATAAGTGTAGCGTTGGTTAACAGTGTTAACTAACAAATAAACAATTCTGTGTTTAAAAGCAATGGCCAAAACACTATTCGCATAAATAAATATTGCTATACGGAAGGGATGGCTAATTTTTGAAGCTAAACTTTAGATAGGATATCGTTTTTCCTTGTTCCAGATGTCTTTTTTCATAATCGGTTTTAATGGTCAGCAGTTCATCCTCTGGCCGCTCGGAGTAAATATTGTCAACTTTTTCAATAATCTGTCCGTCATTCCTTTTTACCGATCGACAGGTATACTTGAAAAATGGAGTGTCATCTGTTTTAAAGTGCACCGGGTGCTCCGGTTTAAGCACCTGCTGATATTGGCTTAAAAATTTACCAGCCGTTAGTCGTTTGTTGCGATCGCCCGCCCGGGGATAGGGATCAGAAAAGGTAATCCAAATATCGTCCACTTCATTTTTGGCAAAATATTCGTCCAGATGATCAATAAAGATGCGCATGAATCGAACATTTTTTAGCCCTTCGGTCTTGGCCCTCTTCGCCCCTTTCCAAAGCCGGGCTCCCTTAATGTCTATTCCTATGTAATTCCGTTTGGGATAACGCCGAGCCAGCTCAAGGGTGTATGCGCCTGTACCGCACCCCAGCTCCAGGGTGATGGGATGATTGTTGCCAAAGACTTCTTCATTCCATCGGCCGGCAGGTTTTTCTGCGCCCTTTTGCTGGTAGTCTGTGTATTCAAGCACATGATTGTATCCAGCAATTTGGGCAAAACGTTCGAGCTTGTTAACCGTCATAACTGCGTAATAAAATCTTGTTTGAAGCTATTAGGGTGCCAACCGAACCGTGACCCATTCGTCACTGGAGCGCTTGTACACAATACGGTCGTGCAGGCGACCAGGACGTCCCTGCCAAAATTCAATACGCTGAGGCTTTTAACTCAAACCCACCCCAAAAATCGGGAAGCGGGATGTCTGCTTCTCCCTCAAACCGCTGCTTTACGTTCTCAAACTCCTCTTCGAGTGCCTCTCGAGATGAAACCTCACTGCTTTGTGAGGAAGCCCAGGCCCCGATCTGACTCAACCGTGGCCGCTTATTGAAATAATTTGCTGATTCTTCTGAAGTCATTTTTTCAACTTCACCCTCAATTCGAACCTGCCGCTCCAATTCTGACCAAAAGAAACAGAGTGATGCCTGTGGATTTTCCTGCAGCTCTTGGCCCTTTCGGCTTTTATAGTTGGTATAAAAACGGAAGCCTGTTTCATCGAACCCTTTAAGCAGTACAATACGTGCTGAGGGACGACCCTGCGGCGTGGCGGTGGCCAGTGTCATGGCATTGGCATCTGGCAAATCAGCAGCCAGAGCTTGGTTAAACCATTGAGCAAACTGATCGATGGGATCAGCTGCAACTTCCGTTTCATTAAGCGTACGCCGAGAATATTCCCGACGCAAAGCCTCAATTGTCTCTTTTTCGTCCATTGTTAATTCTTGAAATAGTTTGGTGCGTTGCCTGCTTTCCATTTGATATTGCAACCCATGCTTGGTTTTTGGTTTTCAAGCGGTTTACCGTCTTCAAGCAGCCGCTCAACAGCACGGCGCAAATCACTACCCGTTACGGGCTTATTATTCCCGGGCCGACTGTCATCAAACTGACCGCGGTATACCAGTTCGTCGTTCTCATCGAACAAATACAAATCAGGGGTGCATGCCGCTCGATACGCCTTAGCTACTTCCTGGGTGCCATCATACAAGTAGGGGAATGAAAATTTATGATCGCGAGCGAGCTGCGCCATCTTCACGGGGCTATCGTCGGGGTAATTTTCAACATCATTTGAGCTAATGGTAACCACCCCAATTCCTTTCTGCTGAATATCTTTAGCAGTGTTCACAAATTCGTCCAGAATGTTTTTAACAAATGGACAATGATTACACATAAATACCACAAGCAGCCCTTTGGCATTATCAAAATCACTGAGCGAAACAAGCTGATTGTTCACTGTATCAAATAGTTTGAAATCCGGGGCTTCAGTCCCCAAATCCATCATCGTAGAAGGAGTATTAGACATAAATACGGTTGATTAATAATTGGGAGTAAAATTTTGTCCAGCCTTAAAATATAATAATTCAGAACAAATCCATTTGTTTACCATGGGCAGGTTTAAAGGCTTCGGTTGATAGCGGTTGCCGTGGCTTATTCAACCCCAGCCGCCTGCTGTGCACCTTAAAAAGGCTGAAAATTTGTTTTGCATATATACCTTTGCCCCTAAAACGCTGACCAAAGGTGGAATCATTCAGTTTACCACCGCGCATATCTTTTATTTTATTCAGCACTTTATCTTTTCTGTCGGGAAAGTGCTGCTCAAGCCAATCTTTAAACAAATGCTTCACCCCAAAAGGCAGCCGCAAAATGGTGTATCCGGCATGTGTAGCTCCTGCATTGCGTGCAGCTTCCAATATGTTCGCGCATTCATGGTCGGTTAAGCCGGGAATAATAGGAGCTACATTTACGCCCACGGGGATTCCGGCATCGGCCAGCTTTTTAATAGCTTGCAGTCGTCGCCCCGGCTGCGTTGTGCGTGGCTCCATAACGCGGGCCAAATTGCGATCAAGCGTAGTGATGGAAAGCGTGACACGAGCCGCATTCACCGAGGCCAATTCTTGCAGGTAATCGATATCACGTGTAACCAGGTAATTTTTGGTGATTATACTCACCGGATTACGAAACTCCGCCAGTACCTCCAGGCATCCGCGTGTAATTTCAAGCTTGCGTTCAATGGGTTGATAGCAATCCGTTACGCCGCTCATTACTATCACTTTAGGCTCCCAATTAGGAGAACTCAATTTTTTTCGCAGCTTCTTGGGTGCATCATACTTTACCATAATGCGTGATTCGAAGTCCATGCCTGCAGAAAAGCCCAGGTATTCATGCGTTGGGCGGGCATAACAATAAATACAGCCATGCTCACATCCGCGGTATGGGTTAACGCTTGCCTCAAATGGAATATCCGGACTGTTATTCGTAGAAATAATTTCCTTAGTATCATCCGGGTACAGCCGTGTTTGCTGCGAAGGTTTTTCACCGGTTTCCTCATCTAAATCGTAGTCGGTGTAGTGCCCTTCAAACCGGTTTTCAGGATTATCAGACGAGCCGCGGCCGCGAATGGGATTTCTGTCGGTAGACATAATGATGCTATGATTCCTTTTAGTTCAATATAATATAACTACCCTAACGTCACCATCCTGTCACACCAATAAAAAAAGCCCACCTTGCATCTGCAGGCGGGCTTCAAAAATAAAACTTTCTTATCTGTTAGAGTCCAACCTCTGAGCAGGCTACGTCGGCAGCGTTTTGCCCGCTTCCCTGCCAGCATTTCTTATCTTCTCCATCTCGATCGATGTATCCTACATCAGCGTTGGTATCCCAGTATATTTCCGTATCTGAGGTAGATTCATCTGTAAAATCTATCATCATGGTATATTCATCACCCGCCTGATCGTAGTTGATACTCGCGGTGGTAGTACCATTATCGAAGATGTCAACAGAGAGTTGTCGTTCTGTCTCACTTTCAGCGGTCCATTCAGACTCGAGCAGAGCCGTCTCAGTTCCCCCTTCCTGAAAGGCATTGAATGTCCACTGCCCTTGTAAACCGTCGTTTTGAGTAGTACCGGACATTACATTATAGTCCTCAAAATTT
>NNSL01000359.1 GCA_003123965.1 Balneolaceae bacterium SMO_bin1 | reverse complement strand
AGGTGCAAAGCGTGCTATCTGTTATATTTAATGATTAGCAAAATAGTAACCGCAAAACTTATTTTATCGGTTATGGCAGGTCATTCCAAATGGTCTAACATAAAGCATAAAAAGGCCAAAGAAGACAAAAAGCGCGCTAAAATATTCAACAAGCACCTGCGGGAAATCACCGTAGCAGCGCGCGAGGGCGGTGGTGATCCTGAAATGAACCCACGGCTCGATACGGCCATCAACAATGCCAAAAGCGACAACGTACCCAAAGACAATATAGAACGGGCCATTAAAAAAGGCACCGGCGAACTGGATGAGGGCGATGGGCGTTATGAAGATGCTACATATGAAGGTTACGGCCCCGGCGGCATCGCCTATTTTATTGAGGTGACCACCAACAATTACAACCGCACGGTGGGCGAAATCCGACATATTTTTTCCAAGTTTGGCGGCAACCTCGGCACCGACGGTTCCGTAGGATATTTATTTGAGCAGAAAGGCATGATCCGCATACCGCAGGATGATAAAGAGGAAGAAGATTTTATGCTTGATGCCATTGATGCCGGTGCGGAAGATATTGAAACTGATGATGAGTTTTTTGCCGTCACCACTGGTCGCGAAAGCATGTATGAGGTTCAGGACCGGTTGAAAGAGCAGGGCTATGAAGTTGAATCCGCGGAGCTGGTGCGTATTCCATCAACCGAAGTAAAGGTGGAAGAAGATACGGCCGAATCGAATTTTAAGCTTATGTCGGCATTTGATGACAATGACGATGTATCAAATGTGTTCACCAACATGAAAATGGACGAGGAAACGCTGGCCATCGGCGAAAAAGTGGATTAATCGAATAATTTAGCACAATTTACGACGTTGTTTCAGTACGCGATAGTTATAGCAAACAAGTAATTATGAGTATGAGATATTTAATGCCGCTGGTTTTGGTGATTTTTCTGCTGGGCGCCTCGCTCGAAGATGCCCGCAAAGCCAACGAGGCTTACGAAAATGGCAATTATGAAGAAGCCATAACGCTCTATAAGCAAGCCATCCAGGCCGAACCGGAAAACGCCAAGCTCTATTTTAACCTGGGCAATGCTTTAACCAAGAATGGGCAAACGGAGGAAGCCATCCGTTACTTTGAGCAATACAAACAGATGGCCGAACAAGGGCGCCGAAAAAGCGCGGGCTGATTACAACATCGGCAATATTTATATGGAGAATGAAAAGTACGGGCGTGCAACACAGTATTATAAAAACGCCATGCGTCATGATACCGATGACATTGACGCTAAACACAATTATGAGCTGGCCCAAAAAAAGCAGCAAGAGCAACAACAGCAGCAGAATCAAAACAACCAGAATAACGATCAACAGCAGAATAACGACCAGCAGGATCAGCAACAAAATCAGCAGCAGCAAGACCAGAATCAGCAACAGCAGGACCAACAACAAAATCAACAGCAAGATCAGCAGCAGAATCAGCAAAACCCTGAACAGAACCAGCAGCAACAACAGCAACAGCCTCAACCCGCTCAAATAAGCAAGCAGGAAGC
The DNA here is from genome assembly GCA_003123965.1 of Balneolaceae bacterium SMO_bin1. The sequence goes on along the minus strand of NNSL01000359.1, from coordinate 2,332 downwards.
GGAAAGCATTTTAAAAGCACTGGAGCAGCAGGAAAAGCAGCTGCTTAAACAGTTTAAGAAACAGAAAACGGAGAACAGTAACAGCACTCATGAAAAGGATTGGTAGTACGTGCCTGGCAGCTTCTCTTTTCTGCTTTCTGCTTTTACTGCAGGGTCTGGCCTTTGGCCAGGGCTCGGTTTCGGTTGAAGCCACCGTTTCGGAAAACGTTATTTATGCCGGTGAACGCCTTAAGCTGGATATCACCATCAGCGGTGATTTTAGTGATGTGAACCGCCCTTCACTCCCGCAATTCACCGACTTCCAACTCCTGAACGACACGCCTTCTACCTCGCGCAGCATCAGCTATTCCAACGGTGTCACACGGTCTTCGTACACCTACAGCTATTATCTTTCACCCAATGGTGCCGGCAATTTCACCATCCCCGGCATTGCCGTAACGGTTGACGGCACCACCTACGAAACCGAACCCATCTCAATTGAGGTTACCAACCGGCGGCAAGATGCAGGGGAAGATACTGGAGAACCTAACATTTTTCTGCGTCTGAATGTATCGAATGCGCGCCCGGTTACCGGTGAACAGATTATTGCCAACATAGAACTCGTATTTAAAGAAGGCCTGGAGGTGCGATCGTATCAACCCGTACCCGGATGGAAAACCGAGGGATTTTGGAAAGAAGAGCTCGAAAGCAACCGCCGCCCGGAGGTAGAATCAACGATCATTAACGGCGTTAGGTATCGCTCGGCCGATTTGCTGCAGTTTGCACTCTTTCCCACCAAAGCGGGCGAACTAACGCTTAGCCCGTATCAAGTTCGCGCTTCGGTGCGGTCGGCTTCGCGGCGTGATGATCCGTTTGGCAGCTTTTTCGGCAGTTTTGGCAGTAACCAGCGGCAAATGGACCTGGAATCTGAGCCGGTAACCATTACCGTTGACTCCCTGCCGCGGCAAAAGATTCCACCTACATTGGGGCCGTGGGCTCGTTCACCATCAACCGGGAAATAGCCCCCCAAAAAGCGATGACGGGCGAATCAATCGAGATTAAAACAACCATCACCGGCGCGGGCAATGTACCACTCATCAACAAGCCTACGTACCGTTTCCCCGACGGCATGGAGGTGTATGATCCGCAGGAACAGACCAGTATAAATCGCCAAAACCGCCAAATTAGCGGCAGTAAGGAGTATACCGATGTAGTGATTGCGCGTTCGCCCGGTGAATTTACGATTCCGGAAGCCACGCTGGCTTACTATAATCCTTCGCGCGGTGAATTCATAAGCGAAACCCTGCCTGCGCGTACGCTTACAATTGAAGCCAATCCCAATGCAGATTCCGGTATAAACGAACCTCAAGCTATTTCACTGCAGCCGATTACCGGCCTTGCCAGCTGGGTTTCAACAAGCAGCGAGCCGCTTTCGAGTCATTGGTGGTTCTGGCTCGGGTTGATTTTACCCGCAGCAGCACTTGCCCTGGCGTATTGGCAAAAAACGTATCGCGATAAAATGAAAACTGACCGCAATTTTGCACGATCGCAGCAGGCGGCACAAAAAGCGCAGCAGCGTCTCGACGAAGCTATTGCACACTCCGATAAAGGCGAAATCCAGCAAGCCTACAATCAGCTCCAAAAGGCATTGACCGGATTTATTGGGGATCGGCTTGGTCTGCCCGAAGCCGGATTATCAATTGAACAGTATGTTGCGGCCCTGAACGATAATGGCGTTGATAACGAGCTGGTTGAAAACGTGCGCATGCTGCTGAATAAATGCGCCACTATTAATTACGCGCCCAAACAGTCTGAAGGTTATTTGAAATCGCATGTTGGGCTGGCGGAAAGCATCATCCAGAAATTGAAAAAAGAATTATAGTATATTCAGCGGCAATCATTTTTCCGCTGAGTTAAAGAAATATGATTAAACCCTCAACTTTTTTATTGATGCTGGCCCTGCTTTTTGCTGTTTTGGCAAACGGACATGCCCAAGAGCAGCAGAATCCACAGCTGGTATTTAACCAAGCCACCAAGCAACTGCAGCAGGGTAACTTTCAGCAGGCGCTGGCAGCGTATCAAACATTGGAAGCGCAAAACCAGGTTTCCGGCGCTTTATTTATGAACATGGGCCTGGGGTACGTGCGCATGGACTCGCTGGGCAAGGCCAAATATTACTTTATGAAAGCCGGCCGCTTTAGTGACACAGATGATCGTGCCCAAGAAGCCATTGAATATGTAGAATCACGTTTTAGCCGGCAATCGGCTGTACTTCCTACCCTTCCGTGGCAACATGCCATCAATTGGCTCAGCGAAAAAATTGGAGCAACGGCACTACTGGCACTGGGCATTG
>NNSL01000275.1 GCA_003123965.1 Balneolaceae bacterium SMO_bin1 | reverse complement strand
GTTCGTTGAGTTCACCTTCGCTCATCATTTCCTGCAATTCACCGCGCACATCACGTATTTTGTTGATGGATTTATGCGTGGTATCAAGCTTAGCAATAATTTCTTGATGCAGGGCAAATTGTGCTTCCAAGTCTTCTTTTGTGGCGTCGATGCGTGGGTCTTGAGTTATTTCTACTTCTCGCTCAGCCACTTCGTTACCGTCAACCAAAAGCCGTACGCGATAAGTACCCGGCGCTGCGGTGGGACCGTTGGTAGAGCCGGCCCATAAAATTTGGCGGCCGTCCAGGTCGGTAGCGCCCGGATAGCTCATATCCCACGAAAAGCTGTTGAGTCCTTTCTTGGCTGTAAGCACATCGGAGGCAGTATCGCCGTCTTCTTCCTCATAAAATTCATCAGAACCCTCAACTTGGTTCCCATCCAGGTCTTCCTTATTTGAGAAGGTGCGAATCACGGTTCCACCGGACTCTTCAAACTGAAGCTGAATTTCACTGTCGGTTTGGTTATTGATATTGTAGTGGACCACAACGCCCGGCTCCGGGTTTTGTCCGGTTGTGCCGCCCGGCTGGCTGTAGCTGCCGCCGCCAAACATGTAGGTAGTTTCAGGCTGATAGAGATAATAATCCGCATTTTTAATCTCGTCCTGCATCTGATGGAGCACATTCAGATGATCCAGAATCCAGAAGGAGCGTCCCTGTGTGGCCACAACCAAATCTTTGTCGCGCTTATGCACCTGCAAGTCGGTAATGGGCACGGCGGGTAGGTTAAGCTGCAGCGGCTGCCACTGTTCGCCGTCATCAAAGGAGACGTAAACGCCCGTTTCGGTGCCGGCGTATAGGAGACCTTCACGATTGGGATCTTCACGAATCACCCGCGTAAAATCACCCTCGGGTATGCCGTTGTTGATGCGCGTCCAGCTTTGGCCATAATTGTCAGTTTTGTAGAGCATAGGGGTAAAATCGCCGAACTTATAGCGGGTGGCCGCGATGTACGCTGTGCCGCCATCGTGCGGAGAAGGATCGATGATGCTGATCATAGCCTCAGGCATGCCACTGGGTGTTATTTCTTCCCAGCTTTCACCATTATCGCGACTGATATGCACGAGCCCATCATCGGCCCCGGCCCAAAGCACGCCTTGTTCTACCGGCGATTCGGCAAAGCTAAATACGGTATTGTAATATTCTACGCTGGTATCATCTTTTGTAATCGGTCCGCCTGATTCTTGTTGCTTCGACTTCTCGTTGCGGGTCAGGTCGGGGCTGATACGATCCCAGCTCATACCTTCATTCATAGAGCGGTGTACAAACTGCGAGGTGGCGTAAAGCGCATCAGGATTGTGTGGTGAAATATAGATGGGGAAGGTCCACTGGAAACGGTACTTAAGGTCGGCCGCGCCGGAACCCATGGGATTGTTCGGCCACACGTCGATGCGGTCGCTCTGTTTGGTTTCGTAGTTATACTTGTTCATGTACCCGCCGTAGCTGCCGCCATAGGTCACGTCCGGATCCTCCGGGTCGGGGGCAATATAGCCGCTCTCCCCGCCGGCCACCGCGTGCCAGTCGTCATCATCAATACCATAGCCCGCCGTGCGGTTTTTGATGGCCACGGTGCTGTTATCCTGCTGCGCGCCGTATACCCAGTAGGGAAATTTATTATCCAAAATTACGTGGTAGAACTGTGCAGTAGCATATTTATAATATGATGACCACTCTTTACCACCGCTGTATGTCACCTGCCCGCCGCCGTCATCGGCCACTACCATGCGCTTGCCGTTGTCGGGAGCGATCCAGAGATCGTGATGGTCGCCGTGGGGCGTGCCGATGCTCTCGAATGATTGGCCGCCATCGGTGCTTTTGTGAAAACTCACATTTAAAACATACACGGCGTCCTCATCTTCTGGATCAGCCATAACGTGGGTGTAGTACCAGGCGCGCTGACGCAAGCTTCGATTGCTGTTGATGCGTTCCCATGTTTTGCCGCTGTCATCCGAGCGGAATAGGCCCCCATTTTCATTTTCAATCATGGCCCACACACGGTCGGGGTTGGCCGGTGAAATAGCAACGCCAATTTTGCCGAGTACCCCTTTGGGCATGCCGGGTCGCTCTGAAATATTCGTCCATGTTTCCCCGCCATCCGTACTTTTGTATAAGCCGCTACCGGGGCCACCACTGATCATTTCCCACGGGTTGCGGTACGATTCCCACAGCGATGCATACAACACGCGGGGATTGGTGGGATCAATTTCGATATCAACCGCGCCGGCATTTGGTCCGTTGTAGAGCACTTTTTCCCATGTTTCGCCGCCATCGGTGGTTTTAAACACGCCGCGCTCTTCATTGCCGTCACTTCCAAATGCGTGGCCCAGTGCCGCCACCCAAACAATATCCGGGTTATTGGGGTGAACCACCATTTCACCGATGAAGTGGGTATCGCCGAGCCCAATGTGCTGCCAGGTATCACCGCCATTCACCGATTTGTATACGCCGTCTCCCGCCGACATATTTCCGCGGATGCAGGTTTCACCCATGCCCGCGTAAATCACATTGGGATCAGAATCGGCAACGACCAGTGCCCCCACAGATCCCGTTTTAAAATAGCCGTCGGAAACATTAATCCAGCTACCGCCGCCGTCCTCGGTTTTATAAACGCCCCCGCCGGTAAAGCCCGTGTAGTATGTATCGGGCTGATCTTTATGTCCGGCAACCGCCACCGATCGCCCACCGCGAAACGGACCAATGTTGCGGTATTCGAGTCCCTGCAGCAGGGTGGAATCAACCGCCGGATTTTGCACATCCTGACCATGACCAAAAATTGGGGCTTGGGCCGAGGCAAAATCTACATTTAAAAACAATATGAGAACTAACAGAAGAGATGAAAAGCGATATTGAAAAGCCATAAGAAAGTAATGATGTGTGATTAGTGGATCATAAATAATGTATAAAAATTGAATCGATTTCATCAGTAAAAAAATGTGAAGCCCAAATAACCATAATTACCGGCTGGAATGCCCGCCTAGAATTCCTATTTTAAGCGCATGAAATCGACAGGATTTATAGCACGGCGCTATCTTTTTTCTAAAAAACACATCTCGCTGATCTCCACGCTAACCATGATCAGCATTACTGGTGTTACCATTGGAACGGCTCTTCTTATTGTGGTGCTGTCAGTATTCAACGGTTTTTTCGAAGTGATTAAAGGCTTTCTGCTGAATAATGATCCCGATATTCGCATCGAAGCCGCCGATGGACAGCCTTTTTTATATAAACAGCAGCAACAGGCTGAGGTGGAGGGCATCCCCGTAGTAAATGATTCGCTGATTAACACCGCGGGATTCGATCAAATACCAGAAGTGACGGGCAGTTCGGCATACATTTCGGGCAAGGCCTTGCTCACGGCCGGACAAAAGCGCGATCAGGTAGTAAGTATAAAAGGCATAAACGCCGGTACTTTCCGCGCATTAAATAACCTGGAAGAAAACATCACCCGAGGGGAGTTTAATTTATCGGTGCAAAACGGTCGTCCGGGTTTGCTCATTACCCAGCAGTTGCTTAACGATTTAGCGTTAAACATTGGCGATGAAATAGCGCTGCTGAGCGCGCAGGGCATGCGTAAATCGCTCACCCAATTTTCCATGCCGCGCATGTACCGGTTTCGTATCACGGGCGCATATTCGCTTACCCAAATTGTCGATAATCCCGCCGTTTATATTGATATAAAAGCAGCGCAGCGACTCTTCAATTACCGTAATACCATTTCAGGTATTGACTTGCGCCTGCAAAATAATGAGCAGGCCGACGCCGTAAAGGCGCAGCTTGCAAGCGAGCTGGGCGATAAATACAAAATTTCCACTTGGTATGATCTGCAGAAACCGCTTTACGATGTTATGT
>NNSL01000473.1 GCA_003123965.1 Balneolaceae bacterium SMO_bin1 | reverse complement strand
CACTTTAAAAAGGCGTTTCATGAATGCACGTTGTTGAAATTAATTTGATGGATGAAAGTACAAAAGATGAGGGTGAACCGATAGCCGGGAAATGATTGAAAATGCCGTATAAATTCGATACTCTTTCACATCAGAAATTTACAACTGTATAATTGGGAAATAATATGGATATCAAAAACGTAGCAGTAATTGGCGGCGGTACCATGGGCAATGGTATTACGCATGTATTTGCAATGAATGGCACTAAGGTTAATCTGGTTGAGACCAGCGAAGAGCTGGGCCAAAAAGCGCTGGGCACCATCGACAATAACCTTGGCCGTATGGTGAAAAAAGAAAAGATTGAAGCGGCCCAAAAAGAGCAGGCGCTGGAGAACATCACCCTTCACACGGATGTGAAAAAAGCTGTTGAAGATGTTGATTTAATTGTTGAAGCGGTGCCGGAAAACCTGGAGCTTAAGAAAAAGATTTTTGAACAAGTTGATGAAGCTGCCCCCGAGCATGCAATTTTGGCGACGAATACTTCATCTATTTCCATTACTAAAATTGCGGCGCATACCTCGCGGCCCGAAAAATTCATCGGCATGCACTTCTTTAACCCTGTGCCGGTCATGAAGTTGGTGGAAATTGTAAAGGGTTTTGAAACAAGCGACGAAACCTACCAGGCTATTGAAGAAACCGCCGAAAAGCTTGGAAAGACCCCTGTACCGGTAGAAGACTATCCCGGTTTTGTATCCAACCGCGTGCTTATGCCCATGATCAATGAAGCGATCCAGTGCGTGCATGAAGGCGTAGCGACGCCCGAAAATGTAGATTCCGTAATGAAGCTGGGTATGGCGCACCCCATGGGGCCACTGCGACTGGCTGATTTTATTGGGCTGGATGTATGCCTTGATATCATGAATGTACTATATGAAGGTTTCAAAGATTCAAAATATCGGCCGAGCCCGCTGCTGGTTAAAATGGTTGATGCCGGGAAACTCGGCAACAAAACCGGCGAAGGTTTCTACACTTACGATTAACTTATTGGAACAGTTGGCACAGCCGCTGGTGGCAGTAACGAACTTTTACATACGTGCGTGAGTACCGATCTGTATTTTCTTGTTAACATTAACCTGCAAGGAAGCACGTAAACTTAATTATTCAGGTACCTATGAGCGAAATTGATATTCCTACGCTGGATCAAATAAAAGCGGCACGAACTAAACTGGGTGATCGGGTGCGACGTACGCCCGTTTGGCAGTGGAAAAGCCATCAAAAGGATGAAATTTTCGGTAAAGAAACCGAGCTCTTCATGAAGCTGGAGCTGTTTCAATACGGCGGCAGTTTTAAAGCGCGCGGCACCCTCATGAACATGCTAGACCTGCCAGACGAACAACTTGAGCGTGGTGTTACGGCCGTCAGTGCCGGCAATCACGCTATTTCCGTTGCTTACGGGGCCAAAACACTCAACACCAGTGCCAAGGTGGTGATGCCCAAAAGTGCCAATGCAGCCAAGGTTTCGCGCTGTAAAGCCCTCGGCGCGGAGGTTGTTATCGTGGAAAACGTGCATACAGCTTTTGAGAAAGTAAAAGAGATTGAAGAAGAGGAAGGCCGCCACTTTATTCACCCGTTTGAAGGACCGCTTACCGCGCTTGGCACAGCCACGGTGGGGTTCGAACTTGCCGAGCAGGTCGATAACCTGGACGCCGTTATTGTACCCGTGGGCGGCGGCGGATTGATCGCCGGCATTGCCGCTTACCTGAAACAGTTGAACACCAATATCAAAATTTACGGCGTTGAGCCCGAAGGTGCGGACAGCATGAGCCGCAGTTTTCAAACCGGTCAGCCCGAGGAAATTGAAAAGGTGGACACCATTGCTGACAGCCTCGGCGCACCGCATGCGGCGCCGTATAGTTTTGGGCTGTCGAAAAAGTTTGTCGATCACATGATTAAAGTCACAGACCAGGAAATGGCCGACGCAATGGAGCTTCTCTTTAATGATATGAAACTGGGTGTTGAGCCCGCGGGCGCTTCGGCCACTGCCGCTCTGCAGTACAGGCTTCTGGATGAGCTGCGCAGCAAACGCGTGGGCATCATTGTATGCGGTACGAATATCGATCTGGAAACGTACTACAAAAATATTACCGAAAACCGTTCGTCGAATGATTGACCTGCGGAGCGATACCGTCACTAAGCCTACTGAGGGCATGCTCGAGGCCATGACAGGCGCCGATGTAGGTGACGATGTATTTAGCGAAGATGCGGCCGCAAATGCGTTTCAACAGAAAATAGCTGAGATGTTTGGCTTCGAAGCTGGCCTGTTCGTTCCCAGCGGGGTGATGGGTAATCAGATAGCCTTAAAACTGCTTACCAGTCCCGGCGATGAAGTAATTATTGACGAGAAAGGGCACGTTTTTAACTATGAGACTACCAGCGCCGCGCTTATTTCGTCCATTCAGCTGCGGCCGGTGGACGGGCATCGCGGTAAAATTAATGGCGATCTAATCCGCACTGCCATCCGATCGGGACAGGATTGGGAGCCAAGATCCCGCGCTGTCATCATCGAGAATTCTACCAACAAAGGCGGCGGCGCGTGCTACAACGAAAACGAACTGCAAGAAATTAAACAAACCGCCGATGATCTTAATCTCTCAATTCACCTTGACGGCGCCCGCATCTGGAACGCTATGGAAGCCAGTGAGGTAGAGCCGGATTATTTTGGCTCAATTGCCGACACGATGACCGTAAGTTTCAGTAAGGGGTTGGGCGCTCCGGTGGGCAGTATGATTTTGAGTACGAGCCAGAATATTACCGAGGCCCGACGGATACGAAAAATGCTGGGTGGGGGGCATGCGTCAAATTGGCCTGTTGACTGCAGCCGCTGATTACGCGGTTGAACACCATCGCTCGCTGCTGAAAGAAGATCACCGCCGGGCACGGGAATTGGCTGAAGTGATCAATCAATGTGATAGCCTGTCTATTGATTTGGATACGGTAGAAACGAATATCCTCATTTTTGATGTGCAGGAGGGTACCGCCGAAGAAGTGGTTAAATCACTGAAAAAAGAGGGTATACAGATTGTACCTTTTGGTCCCAAAACGCTTCGGGTGACGTTTCACTTCCAGGTTGATGATGAAGACCTGGATAGGGTAAAGCGGGTATTTAAAAAACTATTTTAAAGTGCTTGTCTTTAGGAGAGGGTTTCTCTATTATCTGTATAGTAATAACTAAAGCTACCCTCTATGTTCAGGTCAATTCTATTCTTCCTGTTGTTTAATATCTTTTTGCCAGCCGCCGGCCAGCAGATTGCTACTGCCGAGCGCGGTCAAACATCCGATCCGCAGGCAGTCCTTCAAAGAGGGTTAGAAGCCGAAGACGCTGGCAATTACGAGCAGGCTCTCGGTATTTGGTTGCAAGCTAAACCCACCTTGGCCTATACCAGCCTGGCTATTGCTCAAAACTACATTCGGGTGGCTACCGAGCAGCAATTAAGCGATCACTACAAAACGGCCTCGGCGCTGTACCAGTGGGGACTGTCCGGTAAAGAAATAGGAAATAACAAAAGAGCACTCGAAACGGAGCTGGCTTATATGGACCCGCTGCTGGAAAAACAGACCCGAAAGGCGTGGGAGCAGATGCTTGCCGATAACAACCCGAAACTGTATCAAGCGATGACCGGCTGGTGGGCCGCCCGCGATCTGGCGCCGGGCACACTGACCAACGAGCGGCTTATTGAGCACTGGCAGCGTATCGCCTACGCCCGGGAACGTTTCACCCGCAACGACAATACTCCTTACGGCACCGACGATCGCGGCACCGCTTGGGTGGCCTACGGAAAACCCGATCGCACATTTACCGAGCGGCTGCAGTTGTCAAATCAAGAGGCTGAACGAATTGCTGCTAAGTTTTCTGCAGGGGAGAGCTCTAGTCTCATA
>NNSL01000361.1 GCA_003123965.1 Balneolaceae bacterium SMO_bin1 | reverse complement strand
GGCCTGATCGGCAAAAGCCAGGTAGGTGCCTTCGGGGTACTGTGTGCCATCAACGCTGAATGATTCGGTGGCACGTTGCATCTCTATGCCGCCGCGGTATAAAATATTCACCAGATTTCGCGCTTCACCATCATCCCACTGATCGGGGGCAAATATGTAGGCGTAGGGATCTCCGGATTCGCCGGCTTCAATTGCATCGCGACCCATTTTGTAAATATTATGCAATAAATTATAGCGGCGATCGGCGGCATAATCGAGCACGCCCATGGAGGCCGTTAAGAAGTATTCAACTGCATCGCGGAATTGCGATTCGCCGCCCTCCCATGGATTTGAGTAGTTGATATCGGTTCCATCGGTTCGCATGCCGCCGATGCGAGATGGTTTTTCCTCAGGATCATAATAGCGGGGCGTTGGTGTAGCGTGAGCTACTTCGGTTAAAATTCCAATCTGATTATGAAAATAGGGCGTGGTTCGTCCCCCGCCGTTCCAGAACATCGTATAACCAACATCAGAAATTACCCCGGGCATCTCTTCTACTGCGAAACGACGGGCCATGGCTGCCCCGACTTCATTTACGCCGGTTACAACTCCCGAATGAATATTCTGGTTAACCGGATCGGAAAAAGGCGGGATAAAGATCCGTGCCCAAGATGGTGAGGTTTGATGGTGGTTGAGAACAACCTGCGGGTACCAATCGCGATACAATACTTCGTTCACATGGTAGGTCTCCGGCATGTTGTTCATGAACCAGTCGCGATTATTGTCATGGCCCACATATTTTTGGTAAAGCCAGGGCGGGCTAGTGGTTTCATACGGCGTTCCGAGCTGCTCGTTATACCAGCTGGCCACAATTTCGAGGCCATCGGGATTCATTACCGGCATAAGCAGCGTAACCACATTTTCGCGAATATCCTGCATCTCGGGGGTCTCTTCCGTAGCAATTTTGTAAGCCAGCTCGGATGTCATTTGTGCATGGGCCATCTCGGTAGCATGCATGCCGCCGTCAATCCACACTACGGCTTTGCCCTCTTCTGCAAGCTGCTGAGCTTCCGCGGAATCAACCCTGGCACGCGATAATGTTTCACTGATATTTCGCCAACGATCAAGCTGTTGCATATTTTCCTCACTTGAGATGAACAGCAGAATCATGGGGCGACCCATCGAAGTAGTTCCTATCCGTATTTTTTGCACCCGATCGGATGCGGCATCGAGCTGCTCATAATAGTCAAGCATCATATCGTAGTTGGCCAGCTTGTAATCAGCGCCTACCTCAAAACCGAATACATCAGAGGGTTTGGGCACTTGGCCAAATGCCGTTGAACTTATGAATAAAAGTAGGACAAGAGCTGCAAATAATTTAGAGAATGGTTTTAACACAAAAGAACTTTTGGCAAATAGCATAATAAAAGCTTTTTATTATCTGTACGTAGACTTATCAGCTTATTTTTTTCATTATAACAGAACTTTTGGGTTTAGAAAATAAAATAATGTTAAAACAAAAATGGAGCTCACCTTTCGACGAACTCCATGGATGTAATTGATTCATTTTTGCCATTTACACCAATACATTTATGCTATTGATGAGTTAGAACCGTTACCGTTACTTGGTGATGGTTTCGGGTTCAGCCTTATCTTCTATTTTAGGCGGCGCCGGTGTTTGATTTTGATACTCTTCAAGCGTGAACTCATCAACCTGTACCACATCAACCCGGGCATCTTCTGCAGTACGAATCAGCTCATACTCCTCATCCGAAATGATGCCTTTATCACGAGCCTCATCAATTACAAAACGCGGCTGCGTTTTAGGCAATTCTTTCTTTTTGGTGGCTATTCGAATTTTTTTGTAGACAGGCTCAGCTTCTTTCAACGCATTTAGTGCATATTCATAACGACCAACAGCCTCTTCTTTATCCTCAGGAATATAAATTGACTGAGTGAGCCTGTCGCGCGCCGCTCCCGGTTCCTGCATGGCTTGCGCCACCTTGTGGCCAAGATAGTCAGAAGGTTTGTTTCCAATACGATTAATACGATTCCAAAGTGCAATAGGTCCGCGAAACAACCAGCTTAAACCCGGCACTTTTATCTCGCTGTATATGCCGTCAAAAGCTTCCTGAATTTGAGCAAAGCCATACTCAGCTGCCCATTCCATAAATATTTCGTCTTCCTTTTGGCGTCCTTCGGCTTCAAAGCGCCTTAACATGGCCGTAATTAGATACATCCAACTTAGGATATCTGCAAAACGCCCGCTTATTTTTTCTTTTATTTTGAGTCCGCCCCCATAACTGCCCAGCGCAATATCTGCCATAAAGGCAAATGATGCTGAGGTCCACGCCAGTTTACGATAGTATTTTGCTGCAGGACCACTTACCGGCGATGAGGCAATTGCTCCGCGGCTAAGTGTCATAAGTGTAGCCCGCGCGCTGTTTTGCACCACATGCCCGATGTGTTTCCAAAAGACGCTATCAAATTTTTTAGCATCATTATTTGTGAGTGCGTCAATCTCATCGTAGGCATAGGGGTGGCAACGAATAGCGCCCTGCCCGAAAATCATCAGCGACCGGGTTAAAATATTTGCCCCCTCCACTGTAATAGCGATAGGCGTAGCTATGTAATTCGTGGCAAAAATATTGCGTGGGCCGCGTGAAATTCCGGCTCCGCCCTGGATGTCCATGGCATCGTTAATTACCTTACGGCCCATTTCGGTGAAGTTATACTTAGCTATGGCCGTTACCACGGCTGGTTTGACGCCGCTGTCGAGACCGCCGCAAGTATAGCGCCGTCCTGCTTCCATCAGGTAGGCGAAACCACCGATACGTGCCATCGGCTCCTCAATACCTTCAAATTTACCAATATTGATCCCAAACTGGCGCCGTATTGCCGTATAAGCACCAATTGCACGTGTAGCCATTTGCACGCCAGCGGTGCTTTGGGCAGGCAGCGAAATGCCGCGACCAACACCGAGCGACTCCATAAGCATTTGCCAACCGTGGCCAGCTTTTTCAGCACCTCCGATAATTTGGTCAACAGGAATAACCGCATCGTTGCCGTCTATGGGGCAGTTGTAAAACGGAACGCCCAGAGGATCGTGGCGGCGGCCCAGTTTAATGCCCTCAGTATCGCTCGGAATAAGTGCACAGGTGATGCCTAAATCTTCGCCTTTGCCCAGATAGTTCTCTGGATCGCGCAGCTTAAATGCCAGCCCAATTACGGTTGATATAGCCGCGAGGGTTATGTAACGCTTTTTAAAATTCAGGCGAATTTTCAGCTCACCGTCATCATCCTTAAAAACCTCTCCTTCGGCGGTCATCGCACCTGCATCGGAACCGGCCGTAGGCTCGGTAAGCCCAAAACAGGGAATTTCTTCACCCCGTGCCAACCTGGGCAAGTAGTAGTCTTTTTGCTCTTCCGTGCCGTAGTGCATGAGCAGCTCGGCCGGCCCCAGTGAATTTGGAACCATAACCGAAATTGAAAGCGGTCCACACCGCGAAGCGAGCTTGGTAATTACTGCACTATGCGCCGATGCCGAAAACTCAAGTCCGCCATATTTTTCTGGGATAATTAAACCAAAAAACTTGTTTTCGCACATGTACTCCCACGTTTCGTCGGTAAAGCCTTTTCGCACAAAAACATCCCAGTCATCCACCATTCCGCATAGTTCTTCTACCGGGCCGTCTAAAAAGGCCTGTTCTTTTTCCGTCAGTTCGGGGTAGCTCTCCTCCGACAATCGTTTCATATCAGGTTTGCCTGAAAACAGCTCAGCATCTATCCAGGTGGTACCCGCTTCAATGGCCGTACGCTCGGTTTCCGATATTTTGGGTAAAAAATTGAGCGCATCGAGCAGTTTCATTACTCCATTGGTTACTACCGCACGCCGTACCGGCTTGATGTTAAAAATCAGACAGATGACCGTATAAGTAGCAATGAGCC
>NNSL01000476.1 GCA_003123965.1 Balneolaceae bacterium SMO_bin1 | reverse complement strand
TTGGGAATGCCAGCCTCCATACGTTGGCCCTGGTACAAGGGCGTAGCTTCATCATTTGTGCCCCAGACCAGCAGTACCTCGTGCGGAATACCCGGCAGGCACGGCTCCAGGTGCTCGGTTACGGATTTGACGAACGTTTCGCGCATCACGCCGCTGAGCTTGGAGTAATCACCGGAGCCGAGCGATTTCCAAAATTTTGTTTCTCGCAGCTTGGCCAGCGCCGGTTCGCGCATGCTCTTTGGCAGTATTTGGAAGGGAGCTTTCAATAATTTGGCGGTGTATTTCTTAACGTAAAACGAGAAGCTTCGTTTGGGCTTCATGCCGGCGCCGCCGGTGATCAATACCTTATCAACAAGCTCCTTGCCAGACGAGCGCGCACACAGCTTCAGCGTAATGCGTCCGCCAAACGAGTGAACCAGCAAATCCACGGGCTCATCAAAATTGTCCTTGATAAATGCCTCCGTCATATCGGTGTAGTCATCAATGCTCCACGCCTGCGGCGGTTCCTCGGTATCACCAAAGCCGGGCAGGTCAAGCACGTAGCAGGTACGGATATCGCTCAGGAGTTTGGCTGCGGGGAGCATCACACGCGCGCTGCTGCCCCAGCCGTGCAATATCAGCAGAGGTTTGCCCTGACCCATTTTTTGGTAGCAGATGGATAGATTTTGGTAATCGTATGATAAGTTTTCAGCCATAATCGGGTCAAAAATCAGATAAAAATTACTGTCATACAAATTGAAAGTGTAAGGAATCAGCTGCGAGGGTGTCTACTTTATTGGAGGCATTAATCAATTTGGGCTGATATGAAACGACACATCTTTTTTTGGCTGGATAAACTGAAAGTATCACGAACGGAGCGAAAAGCTATTATTTCGTTGCTTGGGTTGTTGGTTGTGCTGGTGTTGGTTAACGCAATGGTATCTCCCGCGTCGCCGTTTGATGACGAATATTACCATGAGCTTGATCAACAGTTTGAGCGGCGTGTGGCACTGATGCAGCAAGAGCAGGAGGCGTTACTGTCGCGATACAAAGTAGAAGAAGCCACTCCGGCAATGAATGCAGCAACGGTTGATACAAATGAAGATAATATCGCGGACAAAAAGCCTTCTGTTGTTGATTTGATTAATATTAATACGGCGGGTTTAAAAACGCTGCAGCAATTGAAAGGCATTGGCGCGGCTTATGCACAAAGTATTATTGATTATCGCCAGAAGCAGGGCGGGTTTGCATCTAAAGAAGAGCTGCTAAAGGTGAAGGGCATTGGCGCCAAAAGGTTGCAAAATATCGCGCCTTTAATAATCGTAGGTGAATATCGGGCACAAGCTTCCATTCAGGACACATCCGCGGCAAGTGAAACGCTTGAACAGGAGCCGGCTCCTGTTGGTGAAGCCAAAGAGGTGGCCGACGAGCACGAGCGTATCAACATCAATTCCGCTGATGCTAACACATTGCAGAAACTTCCGGGCATTGGTCCGGCCTATGCGGGGCGAATAGTAGCTTATAGGCAACAGAACGGCGGTTTTAAAACCAAGGATGAATTGCTGAAAATAAAGGGCATCGGCGAAAAGAGATTGGCAAAAATCAAAGCTTTTATCAAACTTACGGACTCGAAATAATTTAATCCTGTTCCGTATGCCAAGTCAGATTTTGTGGGCTGATGATGAGATTGATCAGCTGGAACCTCATATCATTTTTCTCGAAAATAAAGGGTTCGAAATTACCCCGGTAACCAATGGCGAAGATGCCATTACGCTTATTCGGGAGCGGCTGTTTGACCTGGTGTTTTTGGACGAGCAGATGCCGGGCATGGATGGGCTTGCCACGCTGAATAAAATTAAGACCATTCAGCCCGCGCTGCCGGTAGTGATGATCACCAAAAGCGAGGAAGAGTCGATCATGGAAGATGCCATCGGGGGCAAAATTTCGGATTACCTCATCAAACCGGTAAACCCCAACCAGATTCTGCTGACTATTAAGCGCATTTTGGAGCAGAATCGAATCCGGTCGGAGAAGTTTGCCCAGAAATATTTGCGCAGCTTTAATAAGATTTCGGACCAGATCAACCCGGAAACCACGTGGAAAGAGTGGATTCAGATTTACCAGAAGCTTACACGGTGGGATATCGATTTAGAATCGGGCGAAGATTCGCTGCGACAGGTACTGGGCGATCAATACAAAGAAGCCAGCCGCACATTCGGCCGATTTATTGAGCGGGATTATCAATCGTGGCTTACCAAAGAAACGCCGCAGCGCCCGGCGCTCTCAACCGATGTGATTAAAGAATATGTGCTGCCGCATCTGAACAATGGGCAAACCACGCTCTTTTTTGTGGTCGACTGCATGCGTTACGATCAATGGCTGCTTTTTGAAGAAATGCTTACCGATTTTTACACCATTGATACCGATCTGTATTACTCGATTTTGCCGACAGCTACGCCCTATGCGCGCAATGCCATATTTTCGGGGTTGTTTCCTCTGGAAATTGAAAATCTTTACCCTGACTTATGGACCCAGGAGGATGACGAACATTCGCTAAATGAATATGAATCAGAGTTGCTGGGTAAGCAGCTGGCGCGGGAGGGCATAGATATTAAGCACCGCTACGAAAAGGTGCTGGATGCTGATTATGGTCAGCGCCTGGCGGGCAATATTTCGAACTATCTGCAATCTCCGCTCAGCACCTTTGTGTTCAATTTCGTAGATACGCTGGTGCATTCACGCTCCGACTCCAAAATTCTAAAAGAAATTGCACCGGATGTAGCCGCTTTTCGGTCGCTGACAAAAACGTGGTTTCAGCATTCATCGCTTTTTGAAATTCTTAAGCGGCTGGCCGAAGAAGAAGTACTGATTGTGATTACCAGCGATCATGGGGCGGTGCGTGCGCTCACCGATACCAAAGTGCATGGCGATCGGAAAACATCAACCAGCCTGCGGTATAAGCACGGGCGTAATCTCGAGGCCGAAGAGGACGCCGCCATTATTGTTGATGATCCCGCAGCCTATAAATTGCCTGCTCCAGACTGGACCAATAACTATTTGATTGCCAAAGAAGATTACTACTTTGTTTATCCCACCAATTATCACAAATTTCAAAACCGCTACCGCGATACGTTTCTGCACGGCGGCGCTAGTATGGAAGAAATGATTTTGCCCATTGCAACGCTGCGTCCACGGCAGTATGCCGGCGGCATGCGTTAAAAGGTGACAAAAGCTTCTCAGAATGAAACTTCCCAAGCAGTTTAACAGTTCTTCAGAAGAAGAAACCCTGGCTTTTGGCGAACGCCTTGCCCGGGAATTATCTCCGGGCGATGTAGTAGCGCTGCAGGGTGATTTAGGCACGGGTAAAACCCATATGGTCAAGGGCATGGCCCGAGCGCTGGGCATTGATGAAACCCGCGTTCAGTCGCCCACATTTGCATTGATCAATGAATACGAGGGTACTCTGCCGCTGTATCATTTCGATTGCTACCGCATGGAGAGCGTGCAGGAAGCACTTGAAATTGGAGCTGAGGAATATTTTTATGGGTCGGGCGTTTGTGTCATAGAATGGCCGGAGCGCATTGCCTCCATTTTGCCGGAGCATACCATTTGGGTGCAGCTAACATCTACGGGCAAACAAATGCGACAATTTTACATTAAGAAAAACGGCCGCTAATGTTTTATATTTGAAATCATGTCATCCAAAAAACGACTTTCATATCGGCTCGATCGGCTCCCGGTTATTTATCCGTTCCACCGCCGTTCGTCCAACAATATTCAGTTGGGCGATTTGGTTTATTACGGTCCCTGCCCGGAATTTTACGGCATCGGAGAAGTGGTGCGGCAAATGGACGGCCTCTGTATCGTTGATTTTCGCGGTACCGGCTTGCTCAACATTCAAAAAGATGCCATGAGCACCAAGTATCTTATTCCCATCCACAAACTGAACCTTGGCCACATCCATGAAAAAGG
>NNSL01000265.1 GCA_003123965.1 Balneolaceae bacterium SMO_bin1 | reverse complement strand
GGCATTTACCGCTCTTGGCATAGGAAAAGCCACTAATCAGCCGGCAGCGTTGATATGCACCTCCGGGACTGCCTTGGCAAATTACTACCCCGCCGTCATTGAAGCTCGCAAAAGCGGCATCCCCTTATTACTGCTCACAGCCGACCGACCAGCTCATCTGCACGGAACAGGCGCTAATCAAACCATCAACCAGCAGCATATTTATGGTGATTATCCTGTTGGTTTTTACAATTTTGGAGATCTGCAGGACAAACATGTTGAAGAGCTGGCCGAGGAAGTTTACCGCAAAAGCCAAACCAGACAAGGGCCTGTCCACGTTAATTTTCCGTTCAGCAAACCGTTGGAACCGGATACGGATTTTCTTCAAAAAATGGTGCGAAAAAACAGAGACGCAAAACCCCAACAAGCACCTCAAAAAACATCTCGTTCTTTCTCGTTTGATGATCCCGTATTAACCGCACTCAGTAATTCTAGTCGGCCTTTGATAATTCTGGGGCAGCTTGCTCCCGGAACTTCAATCGACCCTATTTTTACGCTGGCCGATTCACTGCAAGCTCCGGTACTGTCTGAACAGGGAGCTCCTGCGGTCAGGCATTCTATCGATGGATTCGAAGGCTTTTTAAGGCATCCAAAGGCCGTGAAAGAACTGGAACCGGATTTAATTCTGCGGTTTGGGCTACAACCGGCTAGTAAAAGTGTGCTGCAGGCCATAAAACACTGGGACACAGGTCATCACATTCATGTTTCAGACACGGAGTGGCAGTCAAATATTGAAAATACCACCACCTCCTTCATTGCGTGGAATGGACGACCATTTGATGTAGATATTGAAGCAAAATCAAGCTCTTGGCTAAAGACGTGGAAACGAATTGAGACCCAATATTTTGAACAAGCTGATAACCTGTTCAAACGCCAAAACGCATTAACTGACGGCCATGTTTATCATGAGCTTGTGCCGCAGATTCCGGAAGACTGGACTGTATTTATTTCCAATTCGTTCCCCGCGCGCGACCACTCCATGTTTGGCCGATGGAGTAACCAACACAAGTTTACCAATCGCGGCGCCAGCGGTATCGATGGCATTACCTCCACAGCGATGGGCGTTAATATCGGCCTGAATAAACCCGGGGTTTTATTCACGGGCGACCTGGCATTTTTGCACGATTCCAATGCGTTATTAAACGCTAAACAGTTACTGCAGCCATTGGTAATTATCGTCATTAATAACAGCGGGGGATCCATTTTTCGCATGCTGCCAATTGCTGAACACAGTGATTACTTCAGCACCTATTTTGAAACACCCCAAAATTTTAACATGAGCTCATCTTGCTTCGGCGCATGACATTAACTATACATTAATAGAATCTACTAAAGCCCTCGGAAAATTTAATTTTATGGACTTTAGCCAGTCGGGTATCCATATAATTGAATGTAAAACTGATCCCGATGCTTCAATGGAAATTCGGCAAATATTATGGGACAGCCCATGAGTAAAGAATTAAGGATCAACGGCGCCACCTACGCAATTGAGATTCATCAAAATGATTCATCGTTGCCATGGGTAGTGATGCTCCACGGTTTTATGGGTGATGGCAGAGTCTTTGATCATTTGGTTGAGAAGCTAACGAAATTCTGCAATCCTGTGACCGTTGATTTACTCGGCCACGGCAATTCGGAAAAAGTTTACGATGCCGACCGATATAGCGAGGAGCATCAAACAGCAGATATAATTACGCTCGTACAGCAGTTGGCGATTGCTCCTGTTTTTCTTTACGGATATAGCATGGGCGGCCGACTGGCATTAAAAACGGCTATTAAAGCCCCTGAACTGCTAAAAGGGCTTATTCTTGAAAGTACGAACTATGGCATTAATGATGAACAGGAGCGTCATCAGCGCCGTAAAGCTGATGCACGTCGCGCGGAAACAATTATAACTGATTTCGATGGCTTTTTATCACAATGGGGAGAACTTGAACTATTTCAATCCCCTACCAAGGTTGATGAAGCACTTAAAAACAAATACCAAGCAATACAGCAAGAGCAAGATCCCCAGGCAATGGCAGCCTCACTCCTTGGCTTTGGCGCAGGCTCAATGGAGCCGGTGCGGGAGCAAATATCAAAACTTAATAAACCGGCCCTGGTTTTAGCGGGTACCGCCGATAAAAAATACATCAATATCAGTCGTTCTCTTGTTTGCTATTTTAGCGATGCTCAGCTGTGCCACATCAAGGCCGGGCACCGCATTCACGTTGATAATCCAAATACCCTTATTCAAGAAATCGATCACTTTATAGAACAAAAATCACTGCTATGAATTGGAAAACAGTAAAGGAATACGAAGACATCACTTTTAAAAAATCAGACGGCGTAGCACGTATTGCTATCAACCGACCGGAGGTACGCAATGCGTTTCGCCCCAAGACGTTATTTGAATTACAAGAAGCTTTTTTGAATGTTCGGGAAGACACCGAAATTGGGGTGGTATTACTAACGGGCGAAGGCCCTTCACCAAAAGATGGCGGATGGGCATTCTGTTCCGGAGGCGACCAGCGCGTCCGCGATAAAATGGGGTACAAAGATGACCAAGGAACCCCACGACTAAACGTGCTTGACCTGCAGCGGTTAATCAGATTTATGGGCAAAGTAGTTATCTGCGTGGTGCCCGGCTGGGCCGTTGGTGGTGGGCATAGCCTGCATGTAGTCTGCGATCTGACCATAGCCAGCAAGGAGCACGCTATATTCAAACAAACCGATGCCGATGTCGCCAGCTTTGACGGCGGTTTTGGCTCTGCCCTGCTGGCTCGACAAGTGGGCCAGAAAAAGGCCCGCGAAATATTCTTTCTTGGTCGCGATTATTCAGCCCAGGAAGCGCATGATATGGGCATGGTAAATGCTGTTGTACCACATGACGAGCTGGAGGAAACGGCATATAAATGGGCGCAGGAAATACTGGAGAAAAGTCCCACCGCTATACGCATGATTAAATACGCTTTTAACCTGGTTGATGACGGCATGGTGGGACAACAGGTATTTTCCGGTGAAGCTACGCGCCTGGCCTACATGACGGACGAAGCGGAAGAAGGGCGCGATGCCTTTCTGGAAAAACGAAAACCTAATTGGGATAAGTTTCCATGGATAGGATAGCTCAAGTTTAGAAGGTGCCAATCAATGTATGAGTTGGCACCTTTTGAGATCTACTCGCTGTGCTTCATCATGTAATCATAAGTCAGCGCCACCAGCGACTTTACGCCTAGCTTCATGCCCGATTCTTCAATATAAAAGTCGGGGGTGTGGTGCGGAGCTGCTTCCGATGGGTCCATCCCCTTGGGCATGCCGCCCACAAAATAATAGAAACCCGGCACCTCTTTTTGGAAGAATGAAAAGTCTTCAGCGCCGGTGATGGCATCGGTCAGCACTACGTTATCGTTGCCGGCCATTTTCTGCAGGGTGGGAACCATGGCCTCCGTTAATTCAGGATCATTATACGTTACCGGATATCCCTGGTCGATTTTCACCTCTACTTCCGCTCCCATGCTTTCGCCAATGGTCGTAGCCACATGGCGAATATCATCATGTATTTTCTTCTGCATATCTTCGTTCAAGGTGCGGATGGTCCCGATCATCTCGGCTTCTTCAGGAATAATATTATTGCGAACGCCCGCCTGAATTTTACCAACGGAAATTACTGCAGCGGCTTTTGTAAGCTCTGTTTTTCGGCTGATGATCGTTTGCAGCCCTTCAATGATTTTTGCCGATGTTACAATAGGATCTACCCCGGTCCATGGTGTTGAGCCGTGGGTCTGTTCTCCCTTTACCGTAATCACAAACGGTCGGAGGCCGCCATGGTGCCCCGCGGTCGGTAGCGAATGGTACCCACTTCGGTTTTTGAATTAATGTGCTGTCCAAAGATTACATCCACATCAGGATTTTCGAGCACGCCTTCTTTCACCATCAGCTCGGCTCCGCCTTCTTCGCCGGGT
>NNSL01000218.1 GCA_003123965.1 Balneolaceae bacterium SMO_bin1 | reverse complement strand
TTACATTCAGTTCCCGTTTCTGCTGGTTTACTCTGCTTGGTTGTAACGAGATCTTAATTGAGGATCCCGATATTGATACAGTTCGTAGATTGAGGTATTCATTTCCAAGTTCGGTTTAGGGCACTTTTGAGCAGATACCCCTTTTGCAAACTGCAAATCATCTGGGCTTAAATTAACGGTAATTTTTCCGTTTTCGCCCACAGATATAATGTTTGATGAAGCGGGAATGGCAAAATACCGGTCGCCGGGTCCAAAAAACTCACTGCTTTTTAAAATTACATATTCAGCATTGTCGCTTTCCTCGCTGTGGGTGATCTCCATAATTTCTCCGAGCGATTTACCCCGATTATTCTTTATGGATGTACCTACCGATTGCAACAACGCATTCTTTTTTAGTGCTCGGGACATAATAGAGTTCATTACGGTTGTTTAGCGCGTTCGTTGATATTGTTTTCTGCGATGATATTCAATGTTTGGTCGGCATCTTTTTCTTCATTCAGTGTTTGCTGCAGCTTTTCTATCGCTACTTGGTGATTTAACGCTTTTGCGAATTGCAGTGCGGTGCCATACGCCGAAATTTCATAATGTTCAATACGCTGGGCGTCAGCTATAATACCCGCGTCGCGAACCAGCGTATCGGCTTCCTCATTGACAAACGATTTTGCTTCTTTTACGAGCCCTTTCATAGCCTCACATGTTTCTCCAGTCAGCTCAATGTCAACGGTTTTTGCAATATCAGTGAGCCGTTGTTTATGCTCTTGCGTTTCTTCAAGATGATCGCGGAATGCTTCTTGGAGTTCTTGGCTGGTTGCCTCATCGCGCAATTGCGGCAGAGCATCAATTAGCTGGGTTTCAGCACTATATAAATCTTTGAGTTGGTGATGAAACAGATCGTCGAGATTGTTAAGCGTATCCATAATGATATTGTGGCTTTAATTTCGACTTAGTTTAAAAATATTCAGCAATGCTCCTCGCATCAACGGCACGCTTTTGCACAGTTATTATATTCAGTTATAAAATTATGCAGTGGTTCAATGAAAGCGCGATGCTTATGCATTGCCAAAATATATCAGTGACTCCAATTCCAATTAGAATCTAATTGTAACGAAGTTCACTTTCCTATCAAATAGAAGGACCTGTGAAAAGAGTGTGGCAGAATTTGTTACAGAGTGGGGTAATGGGGCTAAAAACTACAAAAACCCTTTAAGTAGGCTTAGATCAAAATATTGTTAATTAAACAGCAGGAGAGGGGGCGTTTAATTTATCAAACCATTGTCTAAAGCGTAGCGGGTCATTTCTACATCCGAGGAAAGGTCCATTTTTTCTTTAATTCGTGCCCGGTATGTATGAATAGTGTGAGAGCTAAGGTTCAGCTTATCAGCAATTGCACCTACGTCATCGCCGGCGGCAATCATGCATAAAACTTCAAATTCGCGATCAGAAAGTGATTCATGAAGCGGCGCTCCGTTTTCACTTTGATTACTCATTTGGCTGGCCAGCAGCTCAGCAACTTCTGGGGTGATGTAGCGGCGTTCTTGGTCGGCGATTTTTCGCACGGCATTAACAAGCTCCTTTGATATGCTGGATTTGCAAATGTAGCCACTTGCTCCGGCTTTAAGTACACGTACGGCAAAGCGTTCGGGAGGATGGATACTCAGCACCAAAACAGGAAGATCAGGATAGTGTTCTTGAATGTATTTAATTAGATCGAGGCCGCTTTTGCCAGGCATGGTAATATCTATAACGGCGATATCTGGTGAAGTAGATTGCAGAAGGTCTAAAAACGCGTCACCGTCGGCAGCTTCACCAATCAGTTCAATATCAATTTCATTTTCAAGCACCTTTTTGATGCCCTCTCTCACCAAGGGATGGTCGTCTGCAATGGCAACCTTTATCATAATTTATTAGCTCAAAAAAAATTGGGAAATGCACAGTTCGTTGTAGATCCGTGCTATTGCCGTTAAAATTGTTCATAAATATGCAAATGATTCCAAGGAAATGCCAACTTAGCAAAATTGCAGTGTAACCTGCATCAACCCTTTGGCAGACTTGTAGATGATGCACGGTAAGCTGTTAGCATTCTGTAAATTTGCAACTCAATAATTGCAAATTGTACCCTGTTATTCGCATTAGGGCTATTTTTTTCTACATTATCAGACACTTACTTACCTTTCAATTTAAGTCTAAAAACTGGAATGGATCGAAAGATTGACCCCTATTTTGAAGAAATGAAAAGCCTTATGGAAGCCTCAGAAGAAGACGTCATTTTTCTGGATGACGAAGCCTGCGTTCAGCGCTATACGCCTACAGCCACAAATATTTTCCACTTTAAAAAGTCGGATGAAGGACGCCCGTTTGATCACATCAAACATAGTCTTGAATACGAAAACTTAATGGATGATGTGAATGAGGTGATGAAAACAAGAGAGAAAGTTAAAAAACTTGTCTGCACGGATACCGACCGTTGGTTCATTATGCGGGTTTGTCCTTACCGTACCGAGCGGGAAAAAAAGGAGGGCGTAATGTTAAGTTTTACTGAATTCACCGAACTCACGGAAGCAAAATCAATAATTCGTCAGCAGAATTTCCAAGAATCGCTGGCCGAGTTGGGCATTTACGCTCTGGAGCAGAATGATATTCAAACAGTTTTAAAGCGAGCCATTGAAATAGCCTGTATCAACCTTGAATTAGATTGTGCCGTAATTTACAACTTCGATGAAGACGGAAATACGTTCTCGATTAATGAACAAGCAGGCTGTGCTGAAGAAGGCGACCCTCTGGCAGTAGATAGTAAATGGGATGCCGGATATGCCTTAAACAATATGGATGAGCCCACAGTTGTCCACCGGTATGATGAGGAAGACCGCTTTAGCATTTCACCTTATATGAAAGGGCAAGAAATAGTGAGCAGCGTGCATTTACCGGTACGCGGATCTGAAAAAACATACGGTTTGATGGCCTTGTACGTCCGCGAACATCGAGAGTTTACTGAACAGGAAATGTACTTCCTCAAAGTATTGGCTAATATTGTGGGAATGGCGATTCAGCAAAAGAAGGACCGGGAACGCCTGAGACAGGAAACCGAGCGAAGCCTCCAGTACCAAAAAGAAATTGTGAACAGCAGTGTAAAGGAACGGTGGGAGCTGGGCGGTTACTTACACGATAATCTGGGACAACTATTGGCCTCAGCAAAAATTCTTATCGATGGTATGCAGCGCAAGCTCTCGCGCAATAACACCGAAGTGGAGAAGGATCTGCGTGAGGTTCAAAAAATTATCGATGAAGGCATCGATAGTATCCGTGATTTAACGCACGATATCATCCCAATTGATCTTGAGGCAGAAGGCGTAAGACATGCATTCAAATACCTGGTGCGGCAAACGGAAAAAATGTACGATGTTAACTGCAAGCTTGAGATGGATGGAGTAGTAAGTAAGGTTAAAAATCGAAAATTGGCTACTCACCTTTATTACATAAGCCAAGAGGCGGTGAAAAATGCAGCAATGCACGGCCAGGCAAACAATATTGAGATATTAGTAGAAGAACAGGATGATCAATTAAAAATTACTATTAAAGATGACGGCATTGGTTTAGCGGAGGAGTCTGAAAATAATGGAAATGGTAAAGGTATCCGCATTATGAAGCATCGCATGGAGCTGCTCGGTGGTACCTGCACCGTAGATAAGCTGAGTGATAACGGCGAAACTGGAACCTGTGTTACCTGTTCGGTGGAAATGGAATCCGTAACTGCTGAGAACGGTTCTTCGTGAGCTTAGAAAATAAATTCGGCGGGTCTACTTCTCTTCTTTACCGGCTGAAATTACGTTTCGTAAAGGTTTTTGAATCGCATTTCTTTAAGCACCTAAATTTCTTGCTGGTATTAATGTCAAACCACGGCAACTACCCAAACTTGAGGGTGAGATGTTGATATTTTATTTTTAGCAATCTGTTTAAAATGTACTTGTAGTTAAATACATATCTGTTTTGGCTTAACTGATGAGCCATAGAA
>NNSL01000219.1 GCA_003123965.1 Balneolaceae bacterium SMO_bin1 | reverse complement strand
ACCCAATATATTTTTTAAATTCTGATTATTGGAGAAGGACCAGGAATTAGCAGCTTTCTGAAGATACTCTTCAGTAAACGCGTTGTTTCTGACAGTGGGCCTATCGTATAAAAGCAAGAAGTGGATAGGATGAAACGTATCTGCGGAAAATATATCGGTCCCGATTTGTTCCTTATTGATAATAGCACTTGCCAATGCCCTGAAATCAAGAGAAGAAGAGGTAGAATTATAATTTCTCAAAAATACTCTGAGAGATTCTTTTTGGGAGCTTTTATTTTGTTCTTCTAATAGATATGCAACAAAAAGGAAAGGGGAGGCTGTTTGGTAACTTAGTTCTTGGAGAATAGATTTGTTTGTCAGCGTGGTATCTTGCAATATTTGGAGTGCTTCGTGTTCGTAGCCTCCATTGGATATGAGTGAATCTGCAAATGTACGTATATCCGGTGAATTTAATACCTCAACGAGTGCCCATAAGTAGAGATCAGAATTATTACTTTCAGCAATTTGCTCTAAGTAATGCTCTGTCTGCCATCTACTGAGTTCGTGGACTGAGCTGTTTTGTGCAAATATTGAATTTGATATTAATAATATCAGAAATGTAAGAAGAAACCGTTTCATTGCACTTATGTTGATTCTACAGGCCGCGCTACCGAGTGCAGCGCGGTTGCAGAATATCTAAAAAACAGTTTCTATGCAAAGAAATTGCATTTGGTAGCGCTGTGATTATTACAGCTCAGGACGTTCGCGATTTCCTTTCATGTCTCCACCATTGGTGATGCCGTCAGGCTTAGGGGCGTCAACCTGGGTAGTAGGTTCTTCAGATTCCAGTTCTTGTGGTGCAGTAATAGAAGAAGCACAACCAGCAGCAAGAATTACGATGAAAATAAGGGCGAAAAGTTTGGTGGCTAAAGATTTCATAGTAGACTCCGTTTTTTAGATAAATTAAAATTCAATAATATTGTTGATCGTGATTGAAATAATGAGTATCTATTGTGGATACCCATCGTCCAGAAGTAATTTATCAGACAATATTTTGCCTTTCTAACCGCTTAAAGGCCGATTTTTAAGATTTTTTGCCTTTATAAAATCATGGCTGAAATTGAGGAGGTGCATTAGTGGTTCTTGAAACTTGCTGTGTGGTCTCTATGGGGTATTTCAGCAAGAAATTTGGATGCAAAAGAAATCATTATATATTATTTTCTTCATCGCGGGGGAAGAGGGGTAAGCAGAATGCTCTTGTAGTAGTACGTGTAATACCTTTCGAGCATACCGTTTTCGTAGAATGAAAGTTAAGTTAGAACAGGCAGTCGGGCTGAATTTTGAGTTCCTACAAAGTAAATTATTCAGAGCTAGTTACGGCGTTGCAGGAGCATAAGCAGGGAGTTTCAAATGATCTGCTTAAAAAGCTCATGCCCAATCTAAAGAAATATCTTATCGTGGTACTTGATGCTCCGCCCGGAGATGCAGAGGAAGCGGTTTACCGTGCATTTCTCAATACCTACGAAAAGATAATGCAGGATGAAATAACTAATAAAAAATACATCTATAAATATTTGCTGCGTGCCTGTAAGCATGAGTACATCAGGCTAAGTAAATACCAAGTGCGATTTGCAAATAGCCCGAATGATTCGCTGGAAACGGCAAACACTCCTGCGCAGCAGGTTGAAAAGTTGCTCGATGAAGACCGCCAACGCATACTTGAAGAATGCCTGCAAAAACTTCCCGAAAAATCCAGGGAGTTCATCACGTACATTTTGCATAATCCGGAAGCAACAACACGTAGTTTGAGTGAGTTTTTTGATATCTCGGAAGTGAATGCGCGGGTAAAAAAGTCGCGCATTATTCGAGATTTAAGTGATTGCGTACAGAAGAAATGGAAATAGTAAGCCCGGTTAACTAGTGGGCAGAACCTGATCTTCGATTATTAAAAAAGTGGTGTCGCTTTCCTTCGGATTGATAATAGCTGTTCCGGTAAACAGACCAAAAGCTGGTAAGATGCCGGCATACTCACCAAAATAATAGCAGGGAAACTTCATTTTTTGGCGACCCTTTCCTTTCAGTTTTAGCGCGGGATGGATATGACCCCCAAGCAGATACAGTTCTTCTTGATTATTCTGGTGTTGCGCTTCTTCTACATCGTGCACGAATAAAAATGGGTCTATCTTTAATCGCTTGAAGACTGAAATATGAGACGCATGGTATAGCTTATTGGGTAATATATCGTGATTTCCAATCACCAATGTTATTTCAATATCCGGGTATTGTTTTCGCCAATTGCGGAACTCATTCCATTCTTGATTCACTTTGCTGTGAAAGAGATCACCTAAAAAAATGATATGCTTCGGGGCAATTTGTTCAATAAGCTCATCCAATAGCTGTAGGTTGCCTTTGTTTACATTTTGGGGCACAGGTATGCCATTAGCTCGGAAATGACCAGATTTACCGATGTGCAGGTCGGCAATGAGCAGGGTTTTCTTTTTCTGCCAGTACACGGCCTTTTGTGGAAGCAGCCACAAGCGCTGATGGCGTAAATTGAATGATTTTGCGTTGGGTATCATAGCGCAGAAAAGTAGCTACAATGACGTGCAGATTCAATCAATTTCCTCAACTATTCCACGTGCTTTCCAAGTTGTACTTGCATTCTTTGAACGCGGTCGATTAGTTTCTCGGAGCTTAGTCGCTCGCGCAGCCGATCGACCATGATTGGAAACGCAAGTGGAGTGAATCGTTCTGGTTTCTTTAGGGTGATCCGTTGCGACTGGATGTTTTTGAGCGCCTTTCTGAGCCGCGCTTCATCCAGCTGGTAGGCCAGCACTTCGTCGTAAGCCTGCTGAAGCAGCAGGTTATCGGGCTCATGTTCTGCAAAGACATCAAAAAATAAGCCTGAGGACATTTGTAGGTGCCGATTTGCCTTTTTCTGCCCGGGAAATCCCTGAAAAATAAGTCCTGAAATTTGACAAATTTCCCGAAAACGGTGCTTGGCCATCTCAGTATCATTGAGGCTCGAAAAAATATCTTTCACCAGGTTTTTATGTGTGAACAGATCTGTTTGCAAGGCTTCTTCAATCGGTATTTCTTTATCAGAAAGCAGCTCAAATCCGTAATCATTCATCGCGATAGAAAATGTGATAGGCAGCAGTTGCGAAATGCGATAAGCGATGAGCGCTGACATGCCTTCATGAACGTATCGGCCCTCAAACGGGTAGAAGAATACATGGCAGCCTTCGCGAGAGAACGTTTTTTCAATGAGTAATTCATTATCATCGAGGAAGCGCCGACCAATTTTCCTGGATGTCCAAAATAGGTTGAATACTCATTAATTCTTCATCATCTGCGGTGCCTTCTACAGCTTGGTGCAGCTTTTTTCGCAACAAGACAGACATGTTGGACGAAAGTGACATGCGTCCGCCCATCCAGCTGGGCACCTTGGCTTTGGAGGTGTTGGCGCGTTTAACGTAAGCGGTCATGTCCTTGATGCGAATAAGCTCCAGGCTGCGGCCGGCAAACCAAAACGTATCACCGGGTGAGAGTCGGGTCACAAACCATTCTTCGATGCTGCCCAAATGTGTGCCTTTCATGTATTTTACACTCATCATGGTATCGCTGGCAATAGTGCCGATACTCATGCGGTGTCGTCGTTTAATTTTACGATCGGTTACTATGAGAAGTCCATCTTCTTCGTGAATTTTTGAGTATTCATCATACCGAGTGAGTGACTCACCGCCCGTAGTGAGAAAATTTAAAATCCAGTTCCATTCCTTTTCGTTGAGCGTTTGGTAAGCAAAAGTCTTTTTTAGTTCATCGAAAATTTGATCAGGATCGAATCCATCAGATACGCCAAGTGTCACCAAATATTGAATCAGAACATCGTATGGCTTTAGTACTGGTTGGCGGCTTTCTAGTCCTGTTTCGTTGAGTGCTGCTGTTTTGAGCGCGGCCGCTTCAATAAGTTCAAGCGCATTGGTAGGCACGAAAAAAAATACGGCTGGTAGCACCTGGCTGGTGACCGCTGCGACCGGCGCGCT
>NNSL01000181.1 GCA_003123965.1 Balneolaceae bacterium SMO_bin1 | reverse complement strand
AGACGGGCGGGCGGTTTTCACATTCGAAGATTCCGCGGGTACAACGCGCGGCCGTGTTCAGCTGGAAACATTTTCATTCAATGATACTGAGCTGCACAACGTGGTTTTTGCGAAATACAATATCACCAATAATTCGCAGGTATTGCCCATGGAAGAGGTTTATGTCGGCCTTTTTAACGACTGGGATATCGGGCAGAATATTTCCACCAATTCGGTAAGTTTTAGCACGCAAGACAGCCTGCTTTATTTTTCCAGCGAGAATAGTTCAAGTGGCGAAGATCCGATTGTAGCGGTAGCTCATCTCGGGGAAATTTCAAGCGCGCTGGCCATTAATAATTTTACGGGCAACAATCCGGAAATTGATCTCGGTGATGGATTCAGCGATGCCGAAAAACGGGCGGCGCTAACCGCCGGAACCGAAAATACCGTTGTATCCTCAGCCGATGTATCAGGTGTTACAGCCACGGGCCCATTCACAATAAACCCGAATGCCACTCTTACGGTTGGGTTTATCTATGCCTTTGGAAATGATTTGGAAACCCTGCGCGCCCAGGTTCGTACTGCGCGGCAGCAAGCACCGTTTAGCGTGTCGCGCACCGGACTAATTCAGGCCGAAGATATCCCCGATGAAACCGATCTCCTTCAAAACTATCCGAATCCGTTTCGCAGCGAGACCATCATTCGGCTTAATTTAAACGAAGCGACGGATGTAAAATTAACGCTTTACGATGTACTGGGGCGCAAAGTGCGGGTGATTCGCGACGGCCGGCTGCAGGCCCAGGAGCATTTGATTCCGTTCACCCCACAAGGCATTAGCAGCGGCGTATATTATCTGCGGCTGCAAACCGCCGATAAAACCAAAACCGTACCGATGACCTACATCAAATAGCTTAGCTTTGGTCGGCGCGCTCAGCCAACTCAAACCAGCGCTCAGTCTTTTCCTCAAGCGTATCGGAAAGCTCGCTGTAAGCATTCGATTTCTGCTGCAGCTCCTCGTGATCCAGATCCCCGCTGCTTATTTCGGCCTCCAGGTTTTGCTTTTTTTCTTCCAGGTTGGCAATCTCCTTTTCCAGCTTCCGGTATTCGCGGCGCTCATTATGGCCCAGTTTTTTATTTTCCCGGGGTGATGGTTTAGTATCTTGCTGTTTGTGCTGGTTTTGCCTAGCGCGCTTTTCCGATGCTTTTCTCTTCTGTTCCGCCTCTTCTTTTGCCTTCAATTCGCGGTATTCTTGGTAGGTGCCGTGGTGACTGCGAATTTCGCCGTCGCCTTCAAAGACCAAATAATGTTCCACTAATTTATCCATAAAAAAGCGGTCGTGCGATACCAGAATCAGGCAGCCGTTAAAATTGAGCAGAAATTCCTCGAGCTTATTCAGGGTGAGCAGATCAAGATCATTGGTAGGCTCATCCAGAATCAGAAAATTCGGATTTTTTAGCAGCACACGCATCAGGGCCAGCCGCCGTTTTTCGCCGCCGCTGAGCTTGCGGGCCGGGGTGTACTGCATTTCCGGGGTGAACATAAAATGCTCCAAAAACTGAGAGGCCGAAATCTTGTTGCCGTCGGCCAGCTCTACATATTTAGCTACTTCCTGGATTACATCAATCACCCGCTGCTCATCATCAAAATTAAGGGTGTCTTGTTTGTAGTGACCGAACACGACTGTTTCACCGGGACGTACTTTGCCGGAATCAGCCTCTATTTCTCCAGTGATTATTTTCAAAAACGTACTTTTGCCGGCGCCGTTTTTACCGATTATGCCAATGCGTTCGCCCTTCTCAAAAGTGTAGTAAAAGCTGTCCAGTATCACGTCATCACCATAACTTTTTGATACGTTTTTTAACTCCAGAATTTTGCCACCAAGCCGGTGCATATCCATCTGCAGCTTCAGCTCTCGTTCATCCCGGCCCGATTCCGCCTTGTCTTTGATATCGTAAAAATCATCAACGCGCGCTTTTGATTTAGTGGTGCGGGCTTGGGGCGACCGGCGCATCCATTCCAGTTCATTTTTGTACAGCTGCTTGGCTTTGTGGGCTTCACGGCGTTCAATTTCACGCCGTTTGGCGCGGTTGGTCAAAAATGTTTCATAGTTGCCCTCATGGTGATACAAGGTCCCGTTTTCTAGTTCCAAAATGTGGTTGCACACGCGGTTTAAAAAATACCGGTCGTGTGTTACCATCAGCAGGGTCACGTTAGTTTGCTGCAGGTGTTCTTCCAGCCACTCAATCATGTCTACATCCAGGTGGTTGGTGGGCTCATCTAAAATCAGCAGCTCGGGATCATCAAGCAGCACAAAAGCCAGGGCCACGCGT
Source organism: Balneolaceae bacterium SMO_bin1 (assembly GCA_003123965.1). Next base: position 1,739 of record NNSL01000181.1, on the reverse strand, counting down.
TTGCGCTCTCCGCCCGAAAGCGTTGCAATAGGTTGATCCAGATCGTGTATGTCAAGCTTGCCCAGCACCTGCTCCAGCCGCTGTTCATAGTCCCAGGCGTCGGCGGCATCCATAGCGGCAGCCGCTTTTTCGAATGCTTTTTGCGTTTGGGCGTTGAAGTTTTCGGCCTGCTCCCGGGCCGCTTCTTCATAATTTCGTACCAGCTGCACCATTTCCGATTCACCCTGTGCAATATATTCGCTGATGGTCATGCTTTCGTCGAGCTCGGGCTCCTGCCTTAGAAAATCGATGTCCACGCCTTTGGCCGTCATTACCTTGCCGCCGTCGGGTGTTTCGTCGCCGGCCAGTATTTCCATAAGTGTGGATTTGCCCGTTCCGTTTTGTGCAATCAGGGCCGTTTTATCTCCTTTGGAAATGCCAAATGTAATGCCCTCAAACAGGACTTTATGGCCGTAATTTTTAGACAAATTTTCTACTGAAAGGTAGGTCATGTAGCGCAAGCTTACTGAAATTTACGTGTAGCACAACATAGCCAATTTACTAGAGTGAATCAGCAGGGAAACACTTTCATTTACGACGCCGAAATGCTATTCTAGCAGCATGTTTTCACGCAAAAAAGTAAAGACCAAGCAAATAGAGCTTTCGGGCATTTCAATTCGCATCACCCGAAAGAATGTTAAGAATATCAACCTGCGGGTGTATCCACGAAAAAAGCAGGTGCGCATATCGGCGCCATGGCACGTGCGTGAAAAGGTGATTCACAAATTTGCAGAATCAAAAATGAGCTGGATACAACAAAAGTTAGCCAGCTACCGGCCTGAGATGCAGCCGGAAGAACCAAAGTTTATGACCGGCGAATCGCATTGGTTTCTGGGTCAGGAGTACGAGCTTTCGGTGCGATATGCTGATGCCAAACCAGAGGTGCTGCTCGATAAAGAAAATAGCACCATGACTTTACAAGTGCGGCCCGGGAGCGATGCTGAGAAACGAGCCCACATTTTGAAAGAATGGTACAGGGCAGAGTTAAAGGCGCAAATTCCTGAATTGGTCGAAAAGTGGGAGCCGGTGATGAATGTAAAAGTAAACGAGTTTGGCGTAAAGCAGATGAAGACGCGGTGGGGCAGCTGCAACATCAAGGCCGGGCGCATATGGCTAAATCTTGAGCTGGCGAAAAAAACGCCCGCCTGTCTTGAGTATGTGGTAGTGCACGAAATGGTGCACCTGCTGGAGCGGTTGCACAATAAACGATTCTACAGCTATATGGACCAGTTTTTACCCAATTGGCGCCAAACGGAAAACTTGTTGCAGGGTAAGATTGATATGCCCTGATGTCCTCTCACTATTTAATCCTGATGAAACTTTTTATCCTTCTGGGCATGCTCCTTTAATATATCAGCCGGTTTAAAGCGCGGTCCGTGCTGGCCTTGCAACGCCTCAAGCCGCTTCAATATTTCCGGCGCCCCAAGTCGGTCAATATAACGGAACGGCCCGCCCAGAAAAGGCGGGAAGCCAAGGCCCATCACCGCTCCGAGATCACCGTCCGTAGGGTTCATCAAAATATCATCCTGCAGGCACCAGGCCGCTTCATTTACCATCATTAGGGCCATGCGGGTTTGTACTTTTTGCGTATCGAGTTCTTTTCGGTCGGTGCCGCCAAAAAATTCGTAGATTTCGCTATTCGGGTCTTTTTTCTTCTTATCACCATTCTTGTCGATATAGTGATAGAAACCGGTTTCATT
>NNSL01000284.1 GCA_003123965.1 Balneolaceae bacterium SMO_bin1 | reverse complement strand
AAAGAAAATGCCCCGGAACTTTCAGCCAAAGAAATGATCGAAAAATCACTGAACATCGCCGCCGATATTTGCATTTACACGAATCATAATCTTAGCATTTTAGAAATTGAAGATGAACAGTAGCATGAAACAAGTAGTAAAGCAGCAAAATTTAACGCCCCGCCAAATTGTAGAAGAGCTTAACAAATACATTGTGGGGCAGAATGAAGCCAAACGATCGGTTGCCATTGCATTGCGTAACCGCTGGCGACGTATGAACGCCGACGAGGAAATTCGAGATGAAATATTACCCAACAACATTCTGCTGATTGGCCCCACCGGTGTTGGCAAAACTGAAATATCACGTCGTTTAGCCAAGCTGGCCGAGGCGCCCTTTATAAAGTTGAAGCCTCAAAGTTCACCGAAGTTGGTTATGTAGGCCGCGACGTAGAATCGATGATCCGTGATTTGGTTGATATTGCCATTAACATGGTAAAAACTGAAATGCAGGAGCGTGTAAAGGAGAAAGCTAAAAAGGTTGTTGAAAAACGCATCCTAGATATTCTTATTCCTCCTGTCACCGATTCAAGCCAAAACAACCACGCCGGATTTTCGTCAAGCGATGGCGACTTTAACCCGGATAATGCCAGCGACCAGGAACTGAATCAACGTACGCGCGAGAAGTTCCGCGAAAAAGCTGCGCAATGGTGAACTGGAAGATCGCGAGATTGAGATTGAGGTTAAATCCAACAAAGGCACCCATGATGCAGATATTCGGTCCGCAGGGCGGCATGGAAGAAATGGGTATGAACCTGCAGGACATGCTTGGCAATATGGGCGGCAACAAAAATAAAACCAAGCGCACGGTTACTATCGAAGAAGCCCGCGAAATTCTACTCGATGAAGAATCCGAGAAATTGATCGATCATGACGCAGCCGTAGACGAAGCCCTGGAACGGGTGCAGAAGCAAGCCATCGTATTTATCGATGAAATTGACAAAGTAGCCAGCGACAGCAGCGACGGCAAAGGCGGCGGCAATGCCGACGTTAGCCGCCAGGGCGTGCAGCGCGATATGCTGCCCATCATTGAAGGAAGCACGGTAAAAACCAAGTACGGGATGGTTAAAACCGACCACATTCTATTTATTGGTTCCGGAGCATTTCACGTTTCCAAGCCGTCTGATTTAATTCCCGAACTCCAGGGTCGTATGCCCATCCGCGTGGAGCTGGATTCCTTAACCGAAGAAGACTTCTTCGATATTCTTACCCAGCCCAAAAACGCGCTTACAAAGCAGTATCAGGCTATGCTTGAGTCGGAGGGCGTACATATTGAGTTCACCGAAGAAGCGATTCGTGAAATAGCGGCCATAGCTGCACAGGTAAATGATCGTGTGGAAAACATTGGCGCGCGTCGCCTTCACACCATATTGTCTACTCTGCTTGATGAACTGCTCTTTGCCGTGCCAGACGATATTAATACCGGCGATATCACCATCGACAAAGAATACGTGAACAAGCAGCTTGATGACTTAGTAAAAGACAAAGACCTGAGTCATTATATTTTGTAAATTCAGACAATTATAGCCGCCGGCCGTTCGTTGACTGAATGATTTGTGCTGTGTTACGGTTCTAAAATTGTTCTACATTTGCACTAACAGATAAGAAGATACCCTATGAATTTGAAGAAATTCCTTGCCCCGAACATCGCAATATTAATATTCCTTTCGGCTTTTTGGCTGGCGGGTGTCGATACCGTTGTACAAACAGCGAACGATCGTGAAACAAACATTCAAAAAATACGTAGAGGCCCAGCGCCAAATCCTGGACAATTACGTAGAAAAAGTGAAGCTCGAATCGCTGTACAAAAACAGTATTAAGGGCTTGGTTACGAATCTTGATGACAGTACTGCCACCCTAGAAGGTACACCGGCTGATACCACATTTGAGAACCTTGAGGTTAGCGGGCTGCGAGAATCGGTTCAAAAGTTCGGAGCGGCTTATAGCTATATCTCCGAAACGTATCCCGACGAAAACATGGACAAGCGCACCGAAGATGCCATTCGGGGCATGTTTGAAGCACTTGACCCGCACTCCATTTACATAGAGGCCAAACAGAGCGAAGCTATCGAAGAAACTTTTGAAGGCAAGTTTCAGGGTATCGGTATTCAATTCAACGTTATTCAGGATACCATAACCGTGGTGTCGCCCATCGCAGGCGGCCCCAGCGACAAGCTCGGTATTCGCTCGGGTGACCGCATAATTGGTATTGAAGACAGCAGTGCAGTAGGCTTCACCAACGAGCAGGTACGCGACGCTCTGCGTGGTCCTAAAGGCTCAGAGGTTGAAGTGACCATCAAACGGCCCAATGTAGAAGAAAATCTTAGTTTTACAATCACCCGTGATGATATACCCCTTTACACTGTTGATACAAGCTACATGCTTGATGACAACACCGGTTACGTAAAAATTAACCGGTTCGCCGCCACCACGCACGAAGAATTTATGGAGGCCATGAGCGAGCTTAATCAACAGAACATGGAACAGTTGGTGCTGGACCTGCGCGGTAATCCCGGCGGCTACCTCGGACAGGCCATTGCCATTACCGAAGAATTCTTTTCAAAAGGCACTAAAATAGTTTCTACGCGAAGCCGCCATCTGCGCTTTACCGATACCTACTTTTCGCGCAAAAACGGTGAATATAAAGATACGCCCGTAATTGTTCTTGTAAATGAAGGGTCTGCATCAGCCAGCGAGATTGTCAGCGGCGCTATTCAAGACCACGACCGCGGGCTCATTGTTGGCCAGCGTACATTTGGCAAGGGCCTTGTTCAGCAGCAGTATGGGTTGGTTGATTCCAGCAATATCAGGGTCACCATTTCACGCTATTACACGCCTTCCGGCCGGTTGATTCAGAAACCGTACTTCTAAGGGCGGAAAAGAGGAGTACGCGTATGAAATTTATCAGCGCGAGGATGACGCGCGGTCCGACATCAAGGAATATGTCTCTCACGTACCAGACTCGTTAATCTACAAAACTGATGCCGGTCGCACGGTCTACGGTGGCGGTGGTATTGTACCCGATCACATCGTTCAGGAAGATACTTCACAAGCGGCAGCCCTGGTCGGATTTATGCGGCAGAAGCAGGTAGGGCTCAATTTTGTTCGCAACTATCTTGATGAGAATGGAGACACTTTCCGTTCGAAATGGAAAAACAATTACGAACAGTTCCGCGAAGATTTTGCATGGGAAGAGGAGCATTACCAAGAGATATTTTCGCGACTCAAGGAGCAGAACCTCGTAGTTTCGGACACCGTGTCAGAATCCAGCTTCAAGTCGGATACATTGCACGTTCCTGAAGGTAATTTTGAACAAGGTAAGTGGATGATCGGCGGCATTTTAAAAGCCGAGCTGGCCAGTCAGGTTTGGGGGATGAAACGCTACTACCCCGTAATCAACGATGTGTTTGATAATTACATCGAAAAGTCAATGAATCTTTGGGATCAGGCACGAGCCTATTCTGCTAACAATGTTCCAATTAAGAGTCAGAAATCATCTAACGATTTACAGTAGTGATACTGACTGAGCAACGTTAAAGCAGCCGTCTCAGCCCGGAGGCGGTTTTTGCTTAATGAAACAAACTGTACGTTCTGCTCTCTCATAAAGTCCATTTCTGATTCAGAAAACCCGCCTTCCGGTCCTATTAAGAAAAGTACTTCTTTTTCTTCATCTATTATCTCCCGTGAAATGGTTTGCTCTGCCTGCTGGTGCGCAGCAATTCCCCGACTATCGGGATGAGCTTTAAACACCTCTTGCAAACTTTTGTGAAATTTCACTTCGGGTAGCCAAGACCGTAAGCTCTGTTTCATCGCAGAAAGGGCCGCAGCTTCAATGCGATCAAGTCTTAAATTTTGCTTTACGCTGTGCTCACTTCGAAATACGGCAATGTGCCCCACTCCAAGCTCTACGGCCTTCTCAGCGGCAAATTCCAGCCTGTCTCGCTTTTTTATCATCCCCATGGCCAACACCGTATTGCTACTAGCTTCTTTTTGGTGCGTTTGGTCAATTTTTA